>NZ_JBQSVH010000025.1:0-43985 GCF_052376135.1 Psychrobacter sp. AOP7-C1-14
CCACTGTCTGATAATAAAATCATTACAGACAATGGCTGCTTAACCTTGCAATAAGTACAGTTAGTATGACTACGTCAATACTTATTTAGGCAATAAAACTTTATCTATCACGTGCACGACACCGTTGTTGGCAGCAATATCAGTTTTTACAATATTGGTTGTACGACCGTTTTCATCTTTCAATTGGCCTTGATCCGTTACCATCAGTGTGTCTTTGCTAAGCATAGCGATCGCACCTGGCTGTACATCTTCAGCATATACTGGTGCAGCGCCGTTAATCACATGGTAGCCCAATATTTTGGTTAGCAATGGCTTGTTGGCAAACAATTGATCTTTTGTCATACCTGTTTCTTGCAATACTTGTGCAAATGCTTCATTAGTTGGTGCAAAGATAGTGAAATTAGCATTAGGATTAGACAGTGGTGCAGCGAAACCTGCTGCTTCTACTGCTTCAACCAGTAATGAGAAGTCAGCATTGCTTTGTGCAATCTGTACCACGTTCATATCCGATACAGCTTGGCTACTTGTAGGGGTTTGAGTTGACGCATCTTCACTGCTACTTGGTGTCATATTATTACAAGCACTCAGTCCTGCAATTGAAAGTGCCAATGTACCCATAGTAGCAATTTTAGTAAGTTTCATAGTCATATCCTTAAGTATTGATGATTGAGTATTCTCAAATGATGGTAATGTCATCTTAATGGTTAATTTGCATTTCGTAGACAACCATTACGTCGATGAAAAACGGCTTTAGTAAAAGCGATTAACACTCATTAGTAAGTATTACTTACGAAATGCTAATTCTTCTGAAATCAAATTAGCATCTCAAAAAAGTTTATCAAGATACCTTTACGCTGTTTTTGTAGTGGCGGTGTAAGTTCTGTCTGACTTTTAAGTGTCATGTTTGTCGTTAGTTTATACAAGCAAAGCTTTATGTAATCTTTGAGTGAATAATGATTCATTTATGCCTGTTTTTTTGTGCAACAAACTCTCATATCATATTCGAAATATAGACAGCATATTAAGGTATGTCCACAATCTAATCGGTAGTCATTTAGATAGGTTGAAAATAGCTAACTCTTACCAAACAGTGCCAAACGATGTCGAATAACTGACTAATAATTCGATATTATTTGCGCTATCTTGCTTGTTTGACTGCCATCTATCTCATTTCTATGACCATTTATAAAAATGAGGACATGCCCTAGAGATATTGCCAAAGCGGAATAAGCACGACACCATGTGATGTGTGATTTTCATGCTAAAATAGTGCTACTTTTTTATAAAAATCACACCCTACTTGTTATTCCTTCCTTTTATAACATTGACGATATAAGCAGCGTTCCTATGACCCAAGCAACCGACTCACAAACCGATGCAACTTCTAGCCCATCACAATCTGCCGATGACTTTATCCTGACGCCACCTGCCGTATTTCCTTATAAAGAGCAACAAATAACGGCACGGACGCGTATCACCGAACAAATGGCGTCGCGCATTTTGATGCTAGATGGAGCGATGGGTACACAGATTCAGACCTATAAACTAGAAGAAGCTGATTATCGTGGTGAGCGTTTTGCAAATATTAGCCAAGACGTACGCGGTAATAACGACCTGCTGGTGCTCTCACAACCACAGATGATTAAAGAGATTCATGATGATCATCTTGGTGCTGGTGCAGATATCATCGAAACCAATAGCTTTAATGGTACGCGCCTGTCGATGGCCGATTACGATATGCAATATCTGGTGCCTGAGCTAAACAAAGAAGCGGCCAGACTGGCACGCGAGGCGGCCGATGCCTTTACTGCAAAAACACCAGACAAGCCGCGTTTTGTCGCGGGTGTGGTTGGCCCCACTTCACGTACCTGCTCGATATCACCGGATGTCAATGATCCTGCGTTTCGTAACATTACCTTTGATGAGCTAGTACTTAACTACCGTGAAGCGACATTGGCATTGATTGAAGGTGGTGTTGACCTTATTCTAATCGAGACCATCTTTGATACGCTCAATGCCAAAGCAGCAATCTTTGCAATCACTGGCGTGTTTGACGATATTGGTTTTGAATTACCCATTATGATTTCGGGTACGATTACTGATGCATCAGGTCGCACGCTATCAGGGCAAACGGCTGAAGCGTTTTATAACTCGGTTCGTCATGCCAAACCTTTATCAGTTGGCTTCAACTGTGCACTTGGTGCCGATGCGCTGCGTCCGCATATCCAAACGTTATCTAATATCGCTGACACTTATGTCTCAGCCCATCCAAATGCTGGTCTGCCCAATGAGTTCGGTGAGTATGATGAAACGGCTGAAGAAACCGCAGCATTGCTAGAAGGCTTTGCAAAAGCAGGTATCTTAAACATCGTCGGCGGCTGCTGTGGTACTAGGCCAGAACACATCCGCCAAATCGCTAACATGGTAAAAAACTATGCACCGCGCGTGATTCCTGAAATCGCGCCTGCCTGCCGCTTGTCTGGACTTGAGCCATTTACCATCGATACTGATAGCTTGTTTGTCAATGTCGGTGAACGTACCAACGTGACAGGTTCTAAAAAGTTCTTACGCTTGATCAAAACCGAAGCCTATACCGAAGCACTTGATGTCGCCCGTGACCAAGTAGAAGGCGGCGCACAAATCGTCGACATTAATATGGATGAGGGCATGCTTGACTCCAAGCAGGCGATGATTCACTTTGTCAATCTCGTATCAGGTGAGCCAGACATCAGCCGTGTACCGCTGATGATTGACTCCTCTAAATGGGACATCATCGAAGAAGGGTTAAAGCGCACGCAGGGTAAATCTGTCGTCAACTCTATCTCACTCAAAGAAGGTCACGCTGAGTTCGTCGAAAAAGCCAAGCTATGTATGCGTTACGGTGCCGCCATTATCGTGATGGCCTTTGATGAAGATGGTCAGGCCGATACTTACGAGCGCAAAACTGAAATCTGCCAGCGCAGCTATGATGTACTGGTCAATGAAGTTGGCTTCCCATCTGAAGACATTATTTTTGACCCTAATATCTTTGCCGTCGCAACCGGCATCACCGAGCACAATAACTACGGTGCCGACTTTATTAATGCGACCAAATGGATCACTGAAAATCTGCCTAATGCCATGGTGTCGGGTGGTGTGTCTAACGTATCATTTAGTTTCCGTGGTAACCCAATCCGTGAAGCGATCAACTCGGTATTCTTATTTCACGCAATCAAAAACGGCCTGACCATGGGTATCGTCAACCCTGCCATGCTTGAGTTATATGATGATATCCCAAAGGAAGCACGTGACGCTATCGAAGACGTCATGCTCAACCACAATCAAGGCGAGACTGGTCAAGATGCGACCGAGCGCCTGATGACCATCGCTGAAAACTACCAAGATGGCGGTAAGAAAAAAGACAGTACAGTTGATATGAGCTGGCGTGAAGGTACAGTAGAAGAGCGTATCGCTCATGCTCTAGTCAAAGGCATTACTACCTTTATCGAAGCGGACACTAAAGAAGCGTGGGAGAAATACCCCAAGCCGCTAGAAGTCATCGAAGGCCCATTGATGGACGGTATGAATATCGTCGGTGATTTATTTGGTGCAGGTAAAATGTTCCTACCGCAAGTGGTCAAGTCTGCCCGCGTCATGAAGCAGTCAGTCGCTTGGCTCAACCCGTATATCGAAGCCGAAAAGGTCGAAGGCGAAGTCAAAGGTAAAATCCTCATGGCGACCGTCAAAGGCGACGTGCATGATATCGGTAAAAACATCGTGGGTGTGGTACTCGGCTGTAATGGCTACGACATCATTGACCTCGGCGTGATGGTACCCTGTGAGACTATCCTCGATACCGCGATCAAAGAAAAAGTCGATATCATCGGTCTGTCTGGTCTAATTACCCCAAGTCTCGATGAGATGGTCTATGTGGCCAAGCAAATGCAAGAGCGCGGCATGACCCTACCGCTTATGATTGGCGGTGCGACCACGTCTAAAGCACATACCGCGGTTAAGGTGGAGCCGCAATATCAAAACGATGGCGTCATCTATGTCACTGATGCCTCGCGCTCAGTCGGTGTAGTGACCAAGCTGCTCTCGAAAGAGCATCGTCAAGCGCTGATCGATGAGACCCGCGAAGAGTATACCAAGGTACGTGAGCGTCTGGCCAAGCGTAAACCAAAAGCGGCAAAAATCACCTATGCTGAGTCGATTAAAATGGGCTTTAAAGGTGACTGGGACAACTATGTGCCACCAGTGCCAAACAAACTAGGCCAAGTGATATTGGATGACTACCCCATCACTAACTTGCTTCCGTATATTGACTGGACGCCATTCTTTATCTCTTGGGGACTGGTAGGTAAATATCCAAAAATATTACAAGATGAGGTGGTCGGCGAAGCGGCTCGTGACCTGTTTAATAATGCCAATGAGCTGATGCAAAAGATGATTGATGAAAAATCAATCGTCGCTAAAGGGGTGTTTAAACTCATGCCCGCTCGCCGTACTGATGCAGATACCGTGACGGTCTATGATAATGCGCCTAATGATGGTGGCAGCCCAACCTATCAGTTCGAGCATTTACGTCAACAAAGCGATAAAGCCAGTGGCAAGCCGAACTTTAGCTTGGCTGACTTTATTTCGCCATCAGAGACACATACCGATCACTTAGGCGGTTTTACTGTCTCTATCGTCGGTACAGAAGCACTGGCTGAGCAATATAAAGTGGCAGGCGATGACTATAATGCCATTATGGTACAGGCACTGTCTGACCGCCTAGCAGAAGCATTCGCTGAGCATCTGCATGAGCTGATACGTAAAGAGTATTGGGGCTATCAACCAACCGAGTCACTCACCAATGATGAGATGATTAAGGAAAAATACGTCGGTATCCGCCCTGCCCCTGGTTACCCTGCTTGTCCTGAGCATACCGAAAAAGGCAAATTGTTTGATTGGCTCGGTACGGTCGATGCTATCGGTACAACGCTAACCGAAAGCTATGCGATGTGGCCTGCGTCATCGGTCAGCGGATTCTATTACTCTCATCCTGAGAGTGAGTACTTCAATGTCGGTAAGATCAGTCGTGACCAGTTAGAGAGTTATGCTGAGCGTAAAGGCTGGGATATGAAGACTGCTGAGAAGTGGTTAAATCCGAATTTGTAGTCGGTTGGCTAATTAACTTATAGAAACCTGATAGTGATTTTTTGGCTTACTCATTTAATATGAGTAAGCCATTTTTTATGGCACATCATTTATCTATCATCAGAAAACTTATCGCTACGTTCATGGAAAAATACTTTTATCATTTGCTGACAAGAACCATGCTAGATTATTGTCTATTCTATTAATTTTATTATTGTGGGTCAGGCTATGAATCAGATTGCATTACTTTCTAGTTGGATTGGCAAAACTTTTGCAATCTGGGCATTGGTCAGTGCTGTGTTGGGCTTTATATTTCCTACGTTCTTTGCCTCATTGGCTTTTTTGATTGTGCCGATACTTGGCATCATCATGTTCGGTATGGGCATGACACTCAAAACTGAAGATTTCCTAGAGATTGTCAAACGTCCCAAACCTGTACTAGTAGGACTGTTGGCACAGTTTACGCTCATGCCCTTGATCGCTTACCTATTAACCGTCATCTTTAACCTTGACCCTTTAATCGCGGTCGGTGTCATTTTGGTCGGGTGTTGTCCTGGTGGCACCTCTAGTAACGTAATTACGTTCTTAGCCAAAGGGGATGTTGCATTGAGTGTGGCGATCACTTCTATCTCTACTCTGCTTGCGCCTTTTTTGACGCCTATTCTATTAAATGTGTTTGCCGGTCAGCTGATCGACATTGACCTAGCCAGTATGATGATGACCATTACCAAAATTGTGATCTTGCCTATATTACTAGGTGTTATCTTTCATAAATTTTTAGGTAAAAAGACCGATTTCGTCACCGAGGTATTGCCGATGGTGTCGGTATTGGGTATCTCTATTATCATCGCGGCGGTGGTTGCCGTATCTAAAGCGACTATATTGGATAGCGGTGCTATCGTCTTTATCGTGGTTGCCTTACATAATATGCTGGGTTATAGCTTGGGATATGTGCTCGCGCGCTTGTCCGGATTTACGGAGAAACAACGTCGCGCGATTATGGTGGAAGTGGGTATGCAAAACTCTGGTCTAGGCGCTGCCCTTGCGGCAACTTATTTTAACCCTGTCGCTGCCTTACCTAGTGCAATATTTAGCGTATGGCATAATTTTAGTGGCGCACTGGTTGCGAATATTTTTGCCAAGAGAGATGCAAATTAGTCTGTAGTAAATGTATTCAAAATTATGGCTGTCTATAGGTATGTGATTATAAAAAATCACATACCTTTTTATTAGAGACAGTTTCCTATTGAATTTTAACTAAAATCACTGCCTTATACTTTCATTGCGTTGTACTTTCTTTGTCTTTGCCCCGACGACACCGTTCAGAACAATAAATCACCTGCTCCCAATCCTTTTCCCACTTCTTACGCCACGTAAACGGGCGCTGGCAGACGGGGCAGATTTTTTGAGGTAGGTTTACTTTTTTATGTGCCATTATTTGCTCCCATCTACTTTTGACTATTTGCGTTATAGTGAAATCTTACTTTTGATGTTCTACGCCTTCATACTTTTTTACCCGTCGGCATTGGTCTGAGCAATAAACCATATTGTCCCAGTTTTTATCCAGCTTCTTTGTCCAGCTAAACTCGCGCTCACAAACTGGACATTCTTTTTTGCGGACGTTCTTCTTTTTGTGCGCCATAGCTTTCTCATTGGTTTGTTTAAGATATCAGTTACTTGTCAACATAGCCTACTAAGCACAGTTACTAATCATAGTCATCAAATATTTTGTTTAGGCGATTGAGACTGTTGACGATCAGCTTGCCAGATTGATCAGTACTGGTATCAATCGCCAGCTTCTCATCCATACGCATTGTCAATGGCGCCAGTGCTTCTTTGAGAGCATTTGCCATCAGTGCAGTCTGCTGCTGCACATCAGGTATATCGCTCTCTACTAGCTGACTATCATTTACCTGATCATCATTATTGCCAACCAAGCTATCTGCCATTTTTTGCGACAGTTGCTCCACCGCATTGACCAGCTGCACCATGAGCTGTTTTTGTACATATTGATTTTGCTTGAGATGCTCGCCTTCGGCTTTATGATCATGCTTATAGATTTGTATCAGCTGGCTCATACTCTTCTCAAAGCCATTGTCGATGCTGTCGCTGACCACTTTGGCATTGTTCATGAGGCTATCGGCGAGGACTTTTTGTGCTTCTATCTGCACCTCCATCTGGGTGTCTAACTGCGCTTGTTGTCCTGCTTCGCGTAAGCGTGCGATTTTCTCTGGGTCATTTTTGGATAAATAGGTTTCAAACTGGCTACTGATGGCATTGAAACCACTGGCCAAGTCGACCAACTGCGCGACGATACGCGCACCTGTATCACCATCTTCACCGCCCATGGCTTTGTTACGTAAGAAGTCCGCTTTGATCTGCTCCCAGCGTGCTTTTTCTTCTTCGCTCAAGGTGCCGCGCATCTCACCAAGTTTGAGTAAGTTGCTCTCCGCGCCTTGGGTCAATAGCTGCGACTCGCCCAGATAGTGATCATCTATTAGCTGATTCAGCTCACTTTCATTCATGACCGCCGACAGCTTTTCGGTCATCTTATTCATATTACGATAACTGCCTTGCAGCTTAAATATCGGCTCAACACGGTATTTATCATCTTGTGAAGCAGAGGCAATATAGGCCTGATTGACGTCTAAAATAACCGATTGCACAGCAAACATATGACGCAAGATTGCGACAATTTCATTAATCTCTGAAGTACTATACGGATAGGTCAACTCGCTACTTTGTGCTTGGGCAAGGTTAGCATTGTCCGCTTTTGCCATTTTAATCAAACGATGTACATCGCTTAAATCACGGTTGGCCATTGGTGCAAGTACCGTATTAGAAGTCAGCGAGTTTTCGATATAACTGAGGGCAAACACCTCTTCCATACCGCTCATGATATCGCCTAAGTTGTAGATATCAGCACGGTTGGCTAGCATATCAGGCACTTTAAATGCCTCGCCGCTTTCGGTATATGGATTACCTGCCATAACCACGCAGAATTTTTTGCCACGCATGTCATAGGTTTTGGTTTTACCTTGCCAAACGCCATCGATACGGCGTGTGCCATCACCTAATGAGATGAATTTTTGCAAAAACTCCGCATGTGTATGCTGAATATCATCGAGATAGAGCATGACGTTATTGCCCATCTCAAAGGCTAAGTTAATTTTATTCAGCTCTTCTCGGGCAGTCGCATTGGGCGCTTTTTCGGGATCTAACGAGGTGACATCGTGACCGAGCGATGGACAGTTAATCTTCATAAAGATTAAGCCCAGACGGTTCGCCACGTACTCCATCAAGGTGGTTTTACCATACCCTGGTGGCGATATCATCATGAGAATACCCATCAAATCGGTACGCTTATCTTCACCGACCGTGCCCATCTGCTTAGCAAGGTTATCACCGATAAGTGGCAGATAGCTCTCATTAATCAGGCGGTTACGTACAAATGAGGACAACGGGCGCGGCATAAACTCGTCGAGTCGCAACGTCTCTTTTGAGTCATGCAGTATTTCTGAGCGCATGGCCAGATAACGTCTATAAGCAGGAATGACTTGAGTATCATGATGGTGTAGACGATTGAGAAAGTCATCAACGGCAAAGGTTAAGGTCTGCTGATGAATACGTCCATGCTCACCCAGCAAGTTATTGACTTGTATTTCAAGCGACACCTTGCCCGTACTACGCTCAAAGCTTTGCACTTGATTGAGCGGATTATTGATACTGGTCAGTGACGTGACCGATGACATCGTCGACGAGGTGATTGAAGAAAATGACAAAGCAGATGGTGCGGCATTCGCACCTTGATTATCTATTTTTTTACTACCTTGCCCTTTATTAAAAGCCCCTTTATCAAAGCTGATACCTGAGTCAATAAGGCGCTGCACCAAAGCTTCACGTTGGGCATCGTTCAATTGAGTGAGTAACACAGCAATCGCCTCTGGCACATAGTGACGGCCACTCTCTAGCTGCTGCTTGCGTAGCGCTTCTTTTTCTGCGATTTCGGCCAACTGCGCTTCACTGAGCTCGCCGTCTTCATCGGTACCATCCGCTGTTGCATTGGCCGAGTCAGTATTACCGTAAGTCTTATCAAGTAACGCATGAAACCATGTGGTCAATAGCTCATAGGCTGATTTTGGCTGAAAGCCAAGCTTGCCGATTGAAGATTGTAATTGATCAAAACTGGCAGTCGCTTGCATACTAGCTGATGAAGCGCTTAGCGTTTGGCTTAGCTGCTCACACAACTGCTGCGCTTGTTGACTGGTTTGCCAGTGTATTTTATGCGTACTGGCATTAGGGGTAACGGCTTGCATTGACTGCCCAATGACACTAACCAGATACTCACAGGCCAGTTGCACATAGCCTAGTTTAAAGATACTAGCACTGTGATCGTCACTTATATTTTCATCTGTGTCTACAGTTGACTCTTTAACAACTTCATCACTACTGTCATCGTTATAGGTGCTCACAAAATCACGCATCACTTGAGCCATGTCTTCGACCAATAGCGATTTAGCCTTATCACTACCCAATGCGCGGCGTAGCTGCTCGGCAGTCGCGGCTCGATCTGTCCAGTTACTCGCGCGCGTTAGCACAGATTCACTCAGCCAAGCGTCATAACCGAACTGACGTAAGCTGTCTAAGCCAAGCGCTTGTACGATATTTAGCTGCCAATAAAACAACTGCGCCAATGCTCGTACTTGCGGGGTATAGATCAGCAGCCCTGCTTCACGTAGCGTCGGCAATATCTGCATCAGTAATAACGTCGCATCATGATCATGAATGCCTTTGTCATAACCTAGCTGATAGCGAGGGGTGGCGTATGCTTTGACCAATTTGGACAACGGACTGTCATTATCAATATCACCATTAACATCGAGGGTAATAATGGTCGCATCGTATGCTTGATATAGACGCTCTTCGGTTAAGCCGTCCTGACTATTTTTGGCACTCTCAATGATGCTGTAGGCCAAATACTCAGCGCGGTATACTTTGTCAGACTCAGAAGCGATATTCATGTCCCAATACGGGCGCAAGGTGTTCAGCTCAGCATTGTTAAGCACTTCATAATAGTCTGTGCCCGTTAGATGCAGGTTTAATACACGTGTGCCATCTGACTGCTGACGGCTCAATAAAGTCAAATCCAATGGCTGAGTATTGACCGAAAAGCGGTGCTTGCCTAGTTTGATGATCTGACCACCATCTTCAAACAAATCCGACTTATCTTTTAGACTCTTATAACTCTCGATTTGAATGGCTTTTAGGCGAGCGTCGATGTCATCTGCTTTGACGCTAAAGTCCATCACTTGTAACTCTTTTGCGATGTTGCGGACTTTTTGTACCAAACTATCAGCCGCAAAATACGTATTGAGCGCTTCTTCCTCGATAAATCCTGTGACGCCAGTGCTTTGTGTCCGCTTCTTGATACTTTCGAGCATTCGCAGCGCGCCATCACCTAAGTTTTGCGCTTTACGGTTACGAGCATCGAGCAATTGCTGCTTGTGATTTTCAAAGGTCTCGTAAATCTCTTCACGCTTACTGATGATATCGGCTAAAAACTGATCGCCGCTGTTGGTCTCTGGATCAGCGAACTGGCTTTCTAATTCTTCTAACTGTACTAGCAACTTTGCCATTTGCTCATCTGATTTCTCAGGGGTATTGGCAATAGATAACGCATTGGCAATCGACTGCCCAAACAGCTTAAACTGCGCACCAAATTGCGCCACAGCCTCAGCCGAGCCTAAGTTTTTACGCTTATGATTAAGCTTGGCTTTGCTCTGGTTTAGGCTGGCATAAATGGTCGATATGTCGTCGATAATTTGCGTACGCACCGTGGCATCGGCTACATCCAGTGTGCCTAGCAGCTCAGTTAGTAGATCCAAACCTTGCGCGGTCTCATCGATTTTCTCTAGTACTGGCTTTAGCTCCGCATTGGTTTCAGCGGTATTTAAGCGCTCACTGACATCGACCAATATGCCTTCGTAGCTTGATAGCGCCTCTTCACCACTCAAAAACAGCACGGTCTTTTCAGCCAGTTCGCTCTCGGCTTCTTCTAACTGCGTCTGCAATGCTTGTAACTTATCAGCATCTAAATAACGCAAATCCTCCAAACTAACCAAGCGGCCTTTTTGGCGTCTTAATGCGGACAACTGATCGACATAATCACTGGCAGACTCAAAGCTAGTGATGCGTATCTGCCGCAAAATCTCACTTTGCTGCGTATCGGCATCGCTTAATGCGGTTTGGGTTTGCTTTTGGATGCTTTGTACTTTAGCGAACTCGTCAATGACCAACTCAGCCGTGGCCGTCACTTCTTTAATACTGCTGGCGACTTCGCTCAGCTCAGGCTCAGACAACCAGTAATAACTGTCAAAGAGGCGGCTGGTATTATTGGTCAGCTCTTCATAGAGCTTTTGTGACACGCTTTGATTATCAATGAGGCGTGTGATGCTATATAGATCCGAGATGCCGCGTACCAATTCTTTATTACCAATTTTGCCATAAAAACTGGTGCTCTCAGGCAACTCACTCACATACTCGTGTGAGGCATAAGGCGTGTGCCATATCTGCATCGGATGAATGCGAGATGGCTCGCTTTGGTCGCTAAACAGCACCAAACGCCCATCCTCTGCCAGCGCCATACCGTTACAGTAAATAGGGTTTGCCAATTGCTTTTTAATCAAGTTATAAGGAAACAGACCCGTGACGCCCAAGTCTCTGTCATAGAATAAGAATAGAACGTCTTCTCCATTTGGCGATACAATCTTATGCTTAAACCGCAGGTCGGTAGCGCCAACATTATTTGCTTCAAACAGCTTATACTCACCAGTCTGTAGGTAATAACCACCCGGAAACATAATGCCATGGTCTTCTGGTAGCTGGACACACGACTGTCCAATCGCATCCAACCGCATAACCGCTTCGGTCAAAGTATTATAAACAAAATAACGGTAGTCCTCTTCGCGGTAAGGCAATATTTTGAGCAGTATTAGACTGCCGACTTTGGCATAAGCAATCTCAGCATCAGTCAGCGATTGGGTGCGATCATTGACCGGTTCGCTATAAATCCCCTGGCCTGACTGCGTATTGTCCTCAATCTTGATGGTCAGATCGCCACCGACCGTTTCCACAAATATCGTATCCAAGATATTCATATGTGGATATTTGCCATTGATCATTTGATCACGGGTGGTTTCAATCCAGTCGAAATCATAAGCAGGCGGCAGCTCGATATCACGCTCGCCTCGATTATCCACATAAGCGACTTGCGCCGACTCTGGCGTATCTTGACTAAAATCTAGCGCGAAACGGAACACTCGAATATCAGTGATGCGCTCACCAATCTGAAACGCCAACAGTAGCTTGCTGTCTTTCACTGTTATTTGAATCAGGCGCGTTTGCTTGTAATATCGATATAGCTCATTGAAGTCTTGGACAAAGGCGTCTTGATCTAAAAAAGTACCCTTTAAATCGACTTCTTCGAGCTGATATTCTTCTTCGTTACCAGCTGGCTCGCTCAGACGATATAGCGACAATACGTCCTTGATATTGCTCGCACGCTTGAGTCCCATAAAAACGTTGTAGCCAAATAACAGATAATCACCAACCTGCACCATATCCTGCGCCACACAGTTGTGCTCGGTACGAATACGAGTACGGGCGATGACTTGCATCTGGGTGCTGCCAAACTCTTCGAGACGCGCATTATTTAGCGTCGCGGTCTGTTGCTCTAAGCGGCTGCCTTGCTCCGTTAGACGTTTTTTGATGAGCTCATAAGCATTGCCTGAAGCAACTGCCTGATCGGTTTGGTTTGCTTGATTAGCATTATTATTATCATTGCTATTATCGTTGCTATCTGAGTTCTTTGAAGTTTGCGCATCCGCCATCGTTACTCGTCCGTTTTTGTTTTTACATAATATAGTCAATCCTTTATAAAAGAGCTACAGCGTTAACCTCGTTTGAAGTATCATATATACATCTGCACTCGGTTGCCTTGATTCTCTTTTAAACTGAATCCACTATAAGAGAATTTTGGGCAATAAAGGATCATTGAAAGTAAAAAAGCACATAGCTAATCTAAAAAAACGTAGCTTTTTATTTTGCTTAAGAAGCTTTGATTTAAAGCGTTTTTAAGCGTTAAGAGCGTGATAGTATTTTTTTAGATTAGCCAACTCATCGTTATTCATCGTTCTGAATCACCGTGAGTTAGCCAAAAAAATCTGCCGCCTAAACGACAGATTTATTATTGTAATGACTATTTCTCGCTCATACTGTTAGATAAAAATCTGCGTACCAATATGAGTTATTCCAACCATATTAATAAGTCGTTTTATCATCATTTTGCTGATTGGTTTTCATGGCTTGACTGGCCATCACGCCATTGATGATACCGCTTAACGTATCTGACTTACCCGCTAAGCCATCAATGGCTTTACCGATAGACAGTGACTTGGCAAAGTTGTCAAAGAAATGCGCTTCGCCGCCAACAATATCAATTTTGGCTTTCTGTAGCGCCACTGCCAATACTTCAGCATTTTCTTTGGCAATCTCTTTACCAGCGTCAATAGAAGCAAGCGCTTCTTGCAAGGCAGTTTCAAGCCCCATGCGGAACTCTTCGTGCTCACGCGCTTCTTTATTCATACTACCCATAGCATTGAATTTTTCGACCAGACCATCTGCTTCGGCTTGGAAGTGCGCGCGAGTAACTTCGGCTTTTGCCAATCCAACTTCGCGTTCTGCTTTGGCACTAGACTCACCGCGAGCCGCGATGATTTCAGCATCGACCATGCCTTTTTCACGCTCAGCTCTGGCGGTAGATTCGCCGCGAGCCGCGATAACTTCGGCATCTGCCATGCCTTTTTCACGTTCTGATTGCGCTTCGGCTTGTCCTGTCGCTTTGATGATGTTGGCTTTAGCGATGCCTTCTTTTTCAAGCGATGAAGCCTTGGCTTCTTGAATAGCGGCTTCGGCGAAACCATGTGCCGACTTTTCTGCTTTGATACCTTCGGCCATTTTAATTTTGGCTTCTGAATCTTTGGCTGATGCTTCAAGATTAGCGGCAGCAAGCGTCGTAATTTCAACAGCTTTGTGCTTAGCAGACAACTCTTCTGCTTCTGCTTTTTTGACCTGACGTACTTTGAGCTCTTCGGCATCGGCTTCGGCTGCTAAGACGCGAGTTTGCTTATCTCGATCCGCTTCACTAACTTCACGAACCTCTTTGATGCGCTCTTCTTCTTGTGCCACAGTTTTGTCTACCGCGATACGCTCACGAATCACATTGGCGATTTCTTTTTTCTCAAGCTCAATGGCACGTTCTGCTTCGATACGTTGCAGATCAACTTCACGTTCACGAGAGACGACTTCTAAATCACGAGCACGCGTGACTTTCTCTTCTTCGATAACGACGGCGCGCAAACGATTTTGGCCAGCCACTTCGATCTCACGCTGCTGATTTTCACGCTGAATCGCCAAGTCTTGCTCAACCGTGATAATCGCGGTTTCAGACTTTTTGCGCTCTTCTTCTTCAATTTTGCGAGTTTCGGCCGTTTCTCGAGCTATCACTGACGAGATTTCGCGCTTCTGCTTGGCTTCCGCATCAGCTTGTTGACGCTCAAGCTCTAGCATCGCCTCTCTGGTTTCAACGTTCTTTTTCTTGACCGCTAGCTCTTCGTCACGCTCAAGCTCATTGGTAATAACATTTTGCGTGGCAGTTAACTGGGTAATCTTTTTGATACCTTCAGAATCCAAGATATTACTTGAATCTAATGACATTTTTGGCGTTTGCTCTAGATAATCAATCGCGACATCTTCTAGGACATAGCCGTTTAGATCGTTACCAATTTCTTGAACGATACTGTCACGAAACTCACTGCGATTTTCGAACAGTTTGACGAAGTCTATTTGCTTACCAACGGTTTTTAGTGCTTCAGAAAACTTGGCATTAAACAGCTCATTAACAGCGACTTTGTCTGAAGCTCTCTCAACTCCGACTGATTTGGCAACTTTTAGTACATCTTCTTCGGTTTCATTGACGCGTAAATAAAATGCCACAGTGATATCAGCACGCATGTTGTCTGCGCAAATCAAGCCTTCTTTACCACGTCTATCTACCTCTAACGTGATGAGCGAGATTCTCATCAGCTCTTTTTTATTGATAACTGGCCAAACAAAGCCACCATCAAAACGTACGGCTATTTTGCTCACACCATTGATAATTAGCGCTTTGCCCTGCTCAACCTTGAAGTAAAAGGCTTTGAGCATTAATAGTGCTGCCATCACGAAAACAAACGCCAGCACCACAACCACGCCGACGATAATGAGTATGTCCATGTTTATTCCTTTAATTAAAACATTCTATAATCAGTTCTATATCCATCAAATGCTCAGTAAAGCTTGCTCAATCTACTCCATGTAGTAGCTTCACTTGCCTTTCTCATATCTGGACTAATTGAACCGATAATGACCAAATTTAAAACCGTTCTTATGATGTAAAAAACAGAAACTTTTTAGCTAACTTGCTGTTTATTGTTCATCATCGCTTATCCAATTTTCGAGTCTACTCTATGCTAAAAGCGATGATAAAAAGTCGTGTCGATTAAATAATTTATAATTATTTGTCTTTAATAGGAGCGACTCGATAGGTGTTTGCTTCTTCTAGGTACTCTACCAACATCACTCTATCGCCCTTTTTGAATAAGCTGGTACTATTATCTGAACGAACCTTAAGTATCAACCCTGCACCGCCATCATTCAATTCTGCCTCACCGTGTTTGTCCGTCACACTAAGTGTGCGTACAATCGCGATTTTACCGATATTATTAGCAGAGTTACGTTTAGGGATTCTGGCAATGTTTTTGCGGATGGGTGAAATAATAATACCTGTCAGCCACATAGAAACAACCAATACAAATATCAGTGCTCCTGTGCCAAAGACATAATACAGAACACCAGAGTCGAAGTTTTGATGTAAGAAACTGGTATACAAATAGCTCAATAACCAACCGATTAAACTAATAAGACTTAATATAATGATTAACGGTACACCGTAAAGACCAAACTTCAGCATGAGGCCTGTAAAAAAACCGGTCGACGATAAATCAGAAACCGCAGCATCGCTACCTGACTCCCCAAAATCCACACTATCCATATCTGCCATGCCGAGCAAAGATACCACCCAATATAAGGTAACGAACATCACAAGACCGGTGAAAACAATCGTCGGATATAAACTTATTTTGGTGATAAACACTAAAAAAGCCTCTTGCATTACGCGGGTTCTCCCTTTATCAACCTAATCTGCGATTTGTAGTAACCTACTACAAAAGCTCGTGCTCATCGCTTAATTTTTATAAACTTATGTTGTTTTACAAACAAGTATATATACAAATCACGGCATAAGACATATTTCTCTAACGGCCCCATATCGGTGACCGTACAACTCCACCATTCTGACCGCTAATAGCATAGCTGGTATTGCCTGACAGTGAGTGAATAACCAAACTGCTACTACTTTGGCCTGCGACTTGCCCGCCTACATTTAAACGACGAGTTGGATAGACAGCATAATTTCCAGAGGGAGATAAACGTGCAGGCTCATCAAGTCCTGTTTCCGCCAAGTTGACCACCTGTCCAGTCGTCAAAGTCATGATAGCCGCCTTGCGACCATTTAGATAAGCCATACGCTCACCATCCAAGCTAAGCTGCGGACTGGCCACATAGCCATTTGTTAATATAGGTGTCGCATTGCCCGTAGCAAAGTCATAACGATAAATTCTCGGTCGTCCAGCACGGACTTTATCACTGGTATAGACAAAGCTCTGGCCATCCGCAGCATAACTTGGCTGTACCTCTGTACTAGGTAGGGTCGTTAACTGCTGGATATTCCCATCACTCAGACGCATTTTATAGATGTCAGCATTACCACCGACAGTAGAGCTATAAAGCAAATCTTGACCATCGGGTGAGAATGACGCTGACATATTGCTACCTTCAGCATTTACCACTAGATTGGGCGTATCGCTACTACCATCATAGATATAGATTTTAGGATGCTCACGCGGGGCTTGTTTGCTATAGGCAAGTAGTTGTCCGTCTGCCGACCATGCTGGCGCATAGATATAGCCATTAAGCTGATCAATGAGCTGACGATCGCTACCATCAGGACGAATACTATAAAGTGTTGATACTTTTGCCGCCCCTACACCCTGCTCTTCTATATAGGCAATGTGTCCTTGGCGATCAATCACAGGCATACGTGCCGTCAGCGGATTGGTTTCGACTGTGCTGACAGATGTACTGACTGGTTTGTTGGGTAATGTCTGGCAACCGGTTAGCGCAGCAAATACACCAATGGCAATAGGTGCTTTTATCATCAAACTATCTATGATCGCTCTAGATAGGTTCTCTTCACATATGGTTGTTTTATTTGTGGCAGTTTTTAGCATAGCGTCATACCCAACAGAGTTTGATGATAAAAGTGTGATAAATATCTAAAAAGGCGGTCGGTATCGATACAAACTCGAAACCACCACCCAACGATTTAAAAATCAAAGATATTACAGAAACACTACACTAGTGTATCCTAAACTGGACTAAATTTTGGATAAAAAAAATGCCCCACTTATTAGTGAGACATTCTGTCTTTTAAGAAGCGAAATTTCAATTGAACAACTTCAGCCGATTGATTTCACGAACTAATCCAAAATTTTTACTCGGTCATTACGCTACTTAGCAACAGCTTTAAAATAAGCAACTTGATCATCATTTTTGACAGTCAAAATAGGTACATTGTTGGCATTCTTGCTGAGGCTATATTCACCTTGTACAGTGGCCAGTGCGGCTGTATCAAAACTGGCTTGCGGCTCAGGACAGGCCATCATAGTACTGATACCGTTTTTAATCTCTACCTCACCATTTGCGACACTATATCCAGCACCCATGCTATTGCAGGTATTTATGAATGCCACGTAATCTCTACCGTTATCATTCATAAAATTCAACGTTAAAGGCTTTTCTGGGTCAAAAAACAGCTGCGTTACTTTATCACCATTGCTACGTTTGGCATCAACGAGCTGCCAGTTATGTGCCTGCAAGACATCTGCAGTGATTGGTTGGCTGACTGGCGCAGGCAAATTCGTCGTCTGACAACCCGCAGCAAGCGTACCAACTGCCAATGTCGCGGCCATCATTACTTTAGTCATGCTCTTCATATCAACTCCTCGCTTTATTACATCCGTTACTTTTACTAAACATACTATCTGTATGAGCCATTAGCTCTAATAGACAATCGGTAATCTCTAATAAACATAGTAAAAGTTCAGACTTATTATGATTCATTTATTGTTTTATTTGATACTCTAAACAATTGCACTATTGTGCATGAATCATAGTGAGGTGTCATCATAAACTGAGTAGTTATTCGGAATACACTTTGTACAACTTTGCAGATATCTGACTACTTGCTCTTACCAGTACCAAAATGATCTGCTGACTACATACCGCTAACGCTATCCATCCATATCAACGATGACTATTAATGATAGCTATTGATCACTACTTACGAGAATTATGGATTATTCACAGCTTGCTGTCATTGCAATGCTGCATAACCATCTAGACGCTTACGCTCAGTATCGTTAAATAATTGCTGTTCCAGCTGATTGATTTGAATTTGCGTTTGGGCTGCATCGACACTTTGGCTTAATAAGCGATTTTTTTGAGTTTCATACTGGGTGAAGCGTTGATCAAAATTAGCGTCTTCTTGGTCTACTTGTGCCAGCCTTTTTGCTGCTGGTGCGCCTACTAGCTCTCGGCGCATATTATATAGCTCCTCAGGCGTTGCACCGCGAGCTTTCATCTGTTCGGTGCGAGTTATCAATTCGCTAATATTGGCTTGTTGCATGATATTGGCTTTAGTAGCACTCTCTGGCAATCGACTGATATATTCCTGACGGGCAGCTTGTTTTTGCACGTCAGACATCTGCTTATCTTGGTCAATTCTGACCATTTCTATACTATAATTATCGTAATCATCTTCTGCGCCAAAGAACGCTGTAATCGTTGGCTTATCAAAGTACTGCTGACGTAGATTAGCGATATCTTGTTTTTGCTGAGCAACTGCGTTCAAATCCAGCTTACCACTTTTGGTCGCTTGTAGTTGCAGATTACCGTAGCGCTTTTCTATCTCAGGAAGTGCTTTAAGATAGGCAACATATTGATTAAAAATAGTGACCGCTTGGCTAGCGGCAGGCTCTGGTGTGTGATGGCGAATATAACTTTCCACACGTGCAAATATAGTAGCTTCTTCTTCCTCACCTAATGCTGATAAAAAATAATCAAACAAACGCCGCAGACCTTCAGTAACGACTAACTGTTTATTTTCATCGATAATAATTTCACCATCAATTTGAGTGCCCTGTAATGAGCGTGGTAAATTTTCCAATCCTGTGACAAATTGAGACTGGCTAGGTGTCGTTATAGCTTTTACGACTTGTCCCGCAGCCAACTCAGTTGTCACTAACTCACTATTCTCATTATCGGAGACAGAGGGCTTGGTCGAAGCTGAATTTATATCATTACTATCAGGTTTGAACCACAAAATAACCGCCGCTGTGGCTATGACAACCACAGCGATGATAGCAACTGTTACATAGATTTGACGGCGGTTATGTGACATAAACGATATTTCTCAATCAATGAGTATTCTTATTTTGCGGTTCAGCTTATAGGTTAGCGTTTTTCAGGCGGTTTACCTGAGTACGATAGATAGATTTTGGCTCAGACTCTCCCCATGCCGTCAGACCCAAGACTTGATCAGCGGAATCCAAATGGTTCATTCTATAGTTATCACGAATCACATAACCAAGACGACTTGAGCAGGCAGATACCAGTCCATCGTTAGACTCACCTACAAACGGTACGCCCGTTGCGACCAATAGATAATCGCTAGGGTCAAGTGCGCTTGTTATTTGCCCAACGCCACTAAATGAATAATACTTGATGCCATTAACCGCAGTATTGGTCGGCTGACCACAGTAGTTTTTTGGCATTGCTGCAGGAAATTTGGCATTAAACTTAGCTGCACCATCGGTCGATAGAGCTACGAGCGCTTGCCAGCCATCTTGTTGTTGAATTTGATTAAAACTGATACCCGACCCAATATCTGTAAAGCCACCGATCAGATTAAACACACCTGATACTAACTGGGTGGTGACATTGGATGGTTCTCCCGAAGTATTATTTGGCTCAAGGACACTTTTAACAAAATCAGCGGTTTTTGATCCCTGCTCTGGACTTGATACTGCGGTTACCGAAGCCACGTACTTTGGCGCGACGCCAGCGACATAACGGATATCTATACCGCCCTGACTGTGACCAAATAAATTGACTTTAGACTCACCTGAAATCGCAGCAATGGTCTTGACCTGTTGAAGCAGTTGCTCACCTCGGACTTCGCTGTTATTGACCGCTGATGTTTTGGTGGTATATACCTCTGAACCACCTTTCATCAAGTCTCCAGGAATTCCGTTGAAGTAATCAATGACCCCGAACAGTGTCGTAAAGCCGCCAAGACCGTGTGCTAAGACGACTGGATACTGCGTTTTAGTGTAACTAGATGTGAAGTATTTACTATCCACCAACTTGCAGCCGTTAGCATTGGCACAATTATAGTATTGGCCTGCAGCTTGTGCAGAGGTGGTTTGCATAGTCATTAGAAGGATACCCGTACTGACTGAACCCAGTATTGGTAAAAACGTTTTTGGTGCGATAGCTGCACGAATGTACAAAGCAAGCGTCATAACAACATCCTTGTTATCATTGATTTTAATTATCCCTACTGCCTAAAACCAGCAAACATAGAAACAGTAAGAATTGCCGCTAATTCCGTTAGCAGTCAAACTTACAGTACTGATATATTCTTCAATATTCAACTAATTTGTCAAAATATGAATATATTGATTTGACTAGCAAGTCATACAAAGGCTAACCATACTGTAAAGCAATTATTATCAAAGATGATGTTAGGGTCACTATCACTTAACATCAAAGTGTCGCCAGTACGTTTATGGTATAATCTAGCCACAACGAACCCATAATTATAAGATATATTATGATGACTAAAAAAACTCTTATTCAGTCCCCAGAAGCCATAGAAAAAATGCGCGTGGCCGGTAAACTTGCTAGTGATGTCCTTGTGATGCTCGACGAGCATGTCAAAGTGGGTGTCAGTACCGAAGCGCTCAATCAAATCGCGCATGACTATATCGTTAATGTACAGCAGGCTATTCCTGCGCCACTTAACTATAATGGTTTTCCAAAATCTATCTGTACCTCAATCAACCACGTTGTCTGTCACGGCATTCCAACTGAAAGCAAGCTGCTAAAAGATGGTGATATTATCAACATCGACGTAACGGTTATCAAAGACGGTTACTACGGCGATACCTCAAAAATGTGGATCGTTGGCAACGGCTCTATTATGGCACAGCGTATTTGCAAAGTGGCACAAGATGCCCTTTATGCAGGTATGAGCGTGGTCAAAAATGGTGCTCGTTTGGGTGATATTGGCGCGGCTATTCAAGCCGTTGTCGAGCCTGAACGCTTTAGTATCGTTCGCGAGTTCTGTGGTCATGGTATCAGTGACGAATTTCATCACGAGCCACAAGTCATGCACTATGGCAAAAAAGGCACTGGTTTTGAGCTAAAAACTGGCATGACGTTTACCATTGAGCCTATGATTAATCAAGGCACATGGCAGACTAAGATTTTGCCAGATGAATGGACAGCAATTACTAAAGACCGCAAACTGTCTGCTCAATGGGAGCATACCATGGTCGTAACAGACAATGGTTGTGAGGTATTTACCACTCGCCCCGAAGAAGATTTGAGTTTTCTGACACAGTAGTACAATCAAAGATCGCTTAGGCGGTCTTTTTTTTGGCCTTTAATTAGAGCATATTGAGTATTGTGCTTATGTACGTTTTGTCTTTATACTCAGATGACCTAATAGCTTATATTGATATACTTGTTGGCACATTTATTAGTCATCAGTACGTTAGTTACCCAATAATTCTCAGCTCAAACGTTCTATTTCTAAACTCTTAACTGGATAACACTCATGTTTAATTGTGATATCGCCTCTGTTAATCTGACGCCTTTACCGTTACTACCGAACGAGGTCGCGACAGACTCATCTCCACTATCAGCCAAAAATACGACAGACAAGAATCTTCTCGGTATACCTGAATGGTTGACACAAATCAACGACGATATCAGCCGTTCGCTAGAACGTGGCACCAACATTCGCCAGTTGGTTACGGCGCGTGCTTGCGCTATCGATAGTCTATTGATTGCATTGTATAAATGGTTTGAGCTGGATAAGACTGATTTAGCATTTTTTGCGACTGGTGGCTACGGGCGCGGTGAGCTATCACTTTTTTCAGACATCGATATTTTACTGCTGTCTCCCGATGAAATAGGTGCTGAGGCCAGTAGCAAAATTGATAAATTAGTCGCGCTACTATGGGACATAGGACTAGAGCCTGCGCTCTCTGTACGTAGTGTTGATGATGCGCTAGAGGCGGCGCTTGACCATACGATTGCCAGTGCGCAACTAGAGGCTCGTCTGTTAATTGGCAACGAAGCATTGCAAGACATGCCTGTGCAAATCGTCAATAAACAGTGGTCTCCTCGCACTTTTTTTGACGCAAAAATGGAAGAATCCAAAGCGCGTTATTTGCAGCACAATGCAACCGAGTTCAATCTTGAACCCAATATCAAAACAGCTCCTGGCGGGCTACGTGATATTCATATCATCGGTTGGGTCACTAAGCGCTATTTTCGCGTAGGCAAGCTATATGATTTAGTTCAACAGAACTTTCTGACTGAAAAAGAGTTCGATGAGCTGAGCTTTGCAGAAGGATATTTATGGCAAATTCGTCATTATTTACATGTACTGACGGGCCGTAATGAAAACAAGCTGTTGTTCGATTATCAGCGTGAAATTGCTCAACTAATGGGTTATGAGACCCAACCCGACGACCAGCCTAATGCTGCGGTCGAACGGTTTATGCGAGATTACTATCGCTGTGCTATGCAGATATCAACGCTGTCAGAGATGCTAACCAACCATTATTATGAAACGATTATAGAACCGCAGCTACCGGACGACGAACGTCCAAAAAAGCAGCCTATAAATGCGCGATTTAACCGTATTGGCAATCAGATTGCCATCGCACATCATCGAGTTTTTGCACAACATCCCGAGTCAATCTTAGAGATGTTCCTATTGATGGGTCAGCATGGCATCGATAAAGTTCGTACCCATACCTTGCGCGCACTCAAGATTGCCGCACGAGGAATTGATCAGATATATAGAGATAACCCTACTCATAAAGCGTTGTTTTTATCAAATCTAAAAGAGCAAAACTACCTATTCCATCGTCTACGTACTATGAATCGCTATGGGGTATTGGGCAATTATATTCCTGCTTTTGCGCAAGTCACTGGCTTAATGCAATATGATTTATTCCATCGTTATACGGTAGATGCGCATACTTTATTTTTGATCAGAATCCTGCACCGATTTACAGATCCGGCTTTCCATGAAGAGTTTCCATTGGTCAGCTCTATCTTTCAACGTATCGAACGCAAGGAAATTTTGGTACTGGCAGCGATGTTCCATGATATTGCTAAGGGACGCGGCGGTGACCATAGTGAGCTTGGTCAAACAGAATCGATTGAGTTCTGCTTATCACATGGTATGAGCTTGGCCGATGCGAATTTGGTTGGTTGGCTCACGCGCTACCACCTTCTCATGTCAATTACTGCCCAGAAAAAAGATATTTCAGACCCTGAAGTGGTGACTATATTCTCTGATCTTATTGGTAACGTCACGCATTTGAATCACTTGTACGTATTGACTGTTGCTGATATGAATGCGACCAATCCGCAGCTATGGAACAGCTGGCGGGCAACCCTTATGAAACAGCTATATTCACAGACTCGTCGTATTTTGCGTGCTGATATCGATGCGCCTACCAATCGTCAAGATATGATCAGTGCCACACGCAAACAAGCTTTGACGATGTTAGACAATGTCAATAACCAACATATGAACCGTGATGAAGTCCTACGTTTGTGGGATGATTTGGGGGATGAGTACTTTTTGCGAGAAATCGCAGAGGATATCTTATGGCATACCGAAGCTATTTTGAATCATCCACCGATTGGTCTTGCTTCTAATGCGGATAGTCCGCCATTGGTTGTCTTACGTGAGCATCGTGAGTTGGCGCTTGATGCAGTACAGGTCTTTGTCTACACTCAAGATCAGATGAACCTATTTGCCGTTACTATGGCAGTATTTGATCAGATGAATCTTGATGTATTAGATGCACGCATTATCACAGCGACCCGTGACTTTGCGCTAGATTCTTATGTGTTACTTGATCCTAGTGGCACACTGCTGGTCGATGAAGACAGTCAGCAAGAACTAAAACAGCGCCTAATTGACTCATTTAAAGACCCCACTGTATTAAAGCTGACAAACAAACGTATGCCGCGTCAGCTGAAACACTTTGAAGTAAAAACAGTAATTAATTTTGAATTCAATGAGGCGTCAGATCAACATATCATGAGCCTAGAGACACTTGATCAGCCAGGACTATTGGCGCGAGTTGGACAGGTATTTTTACAGGAGCAGATCGAAGTTCATGCTGCTCGCATTACAACGTTGGGTGAACGTGCAGAAGATATGTTCTATATCAGTGATCAAAACGATGAACCACTATCTGCAGACAGGCTTGATGCACTAAAAGCGGCGCTGTTAGCCAGTCTCACCGTTCAAAAAGAGCATAATAGCGTAATCTATTTTTGATGCGATTAGAGAGTTTTGGTTAGCCATCGTTTTGAACATTAACTAGCAAAAGTAGTTTGATAGATATTATAGAAGTACGTTTTATAACGTGCTTCTATATGTTATCTCGCTAGCATGTTCGTTCAGTTCATCATCAGCAAGATCTGGCGGTAAAACCCCTACTTCTAGCGGCTGCTGCTGCATTATTAGGCGCCCAGCGTCGATTTCTTTTTGCAACAAACATTGCAAGCTGGCTAAATGAAACTGCCCGTTGAGATAGTCATCTAACGCTTCTAAAGAAATAGGCGATCTGGCATGTACATCAGGATAAAGACTGTCTTCTGCCAAAATAACCATTTCATTTAGTGCTTCTTCGCTCATCAACTCATCATTATCTATTTTGCGTTGCAGTTTGTTTGCCAACTGGCCTTTAGCAGCAAAAGCAACAATAAAGATTAAGGTCTGCAACACAAATAATGACACATACTGCCATAGCGTCAGCGATACATTTAGCATGTTATTGAGTAGCATCAGTGCCATGGCCACGACCACATAACCGACTAGCTGCCATAGTAACCACATGATAAGGCTGTTTTCGCCAAACCAAAATACTTTCTTTTCTTGACGGTCGATCAGTTGCTGCCGCGCTTGCCACCAGCATTGCTCGCGCTCTTTGAGGAGTTTATAGAGTTGGGAACGCTGTAAGCTGTCATCAAGGTTTTCATTATTGATATCTATAGCGATGGAGTCATCATTATTTAGCGCACTAGACATATCAAATTATCCTTAAAACGATCTAACCCTTTTTTGAGTAATCATTTTTTATGTTGTTATAGGTTATAAATGACGAAAGTTTCACAAGGCTTCTCGACGGCTACATACTTATGAGCCGTACGTTGAATAGTTTCCGTTTGGTAAAGACCTATTCACGGTATAAGAAGAAAAGGACAAAAAATTAGAGAAGTGCTACACTGCTCTAATGTAAACTTTCTTTATAACTTTATTATTAATTGTCTATTATAGTTATCACACTTATGAATCACAACTTATCGTATTTGCACCCTTATCCGTTCGCAAAAATGGCCGCATTACTTGCCGATAGCAATCCTGCCAACGGTTACAGCGAAATAAAGCTCGGTATTGGCGAGCCAAAACATGAGCCACCAGCATTTGTACTGGACGTCCTACGCGAAAACTTGGACAAAATAAGTCGTTATCCAACCACAAACGGTATGTTTGAACTGCGTCAAACCATTGCTCATTGGTTAGAGAAGCGGTTTTTTCTGAATCATGTCGATGCCAATGATCAAGTATTGCCCGTAATGGGCACACGTGAAGCGATTTTTAGCTTCGTACAAGCAGTTGTTGATCATGATATAGCTGATAAAGAGAGCAACTCTGTATCATCTAATACATCGCCTACCGTTGTCATGCCCAACCCGTTTTATCAAATATACGAAGGTGCGGCGATACTGGCACAAGCAACGCCTTACTTTGTCCCTTGTACCTCAGATAATGACTACAAAGGTGACTATCGCGCGGTACCAAAAGACGTCTGGATGCGTACGCAGTTATTGTTCGTCTGTAGTCCAAACAATCCAACAGGCTCTGTAATGACAATGGATGATTGGGAATATCTCATCCGTCTGTCAGATCAATATGGTTTTATCATCGCCAGTGACGAGTGTTATAGCGAGCTGTATTTTGATACAGCACCGATTGGATTGCTCCAAGCTTGTGCGGCCCTTGGTCGTCGTGATTTCAAAAATTGCATCGTGTTTCATTCTTTATCCAAACGTTCAAATTTACCGGGTTTACGCTCTGGATTTGTGGCCGGTGATGCCAAAATATTGCAGGCTTATTTGCAATATCGTACTTACCAAGGTTGTGCGATGCCTATACCACATCAGCTTGCCTCTATCGCTGCATGGCAGGACGAAAAACATGTCGCTCATAATCGCGCGCTATACCAAGAGAAATTTGCTCTATGGATGTCTGAGCTTGGGGAGTTGCTAGAGTTACGTATGCCTGACGCCGGGTTTTACTTTTGGGTCAAAGTGCCTGAGCAATTCGGTAGTGATGATGAAATCTTTGTCAAAGCATTGTATGAGCAAGCCAATATCCATGCATTGGCAGGACGCTATTTGTCACGAGAAGTTGATGATCACAACCCTGGACAAGGTTATGTCCGTATCGCTCTGGTCGCGAGTGTCGATGAGAGCCGAGAAGCGATCAGTCGTATTCGAAAACTATTAAGCGCTTAGAGTCAATGTAGAAAGATTCTAATGTAGCTGAGATAAATATCTCCATATCAAAAAGCCTTCAATAGCCATAATATAAATAGGGTTATTGAAGGCTTTTTGTTTTATTAATGCTATAGTAAAATTTCTACCGAAAATATGCCATCAAGGATGATGCCATGCCCCATCTTGATTTTAGCCAGCCGCCCTTTGATGTGTTGAGCTTGGCCGAGCGTCAAAGCATTAGAAAAAATACCCAAATACGCTACCTTGCCAAAAATGAGAGCTTGCCTGCAGGAGAACTGCAATGTCTGTATGTGGTCATCAAAGGGCAAATTGAGCAATCACTAGATGGTGAGTTTGTCGCTTCTTATGTAGGTAGCAACCACGCTGACGGTCTGAATAATAACGATTGGTTTGACAGTCGCCGTCTGCCTGAGTCATTTACCAAAGGTAATGAGCTATCGTCTGAAAGTACGCCCATACAGCCCTATCAATTCCGAGCTAATGAAGAGACCTTACTACTCCAAGTCGCTGGTGACACTATGGATAAAATCAGCGCACAAAATCATTTGGTACGCCAAATGCTATCAGACAAGCTGCCTGAACGATTAAAAGCATTGCGCCAGCGGCGTCATAATAAAACACTAAACCCTGCCAACTACACCAATCAACAAGAAGTACAGCAAATCATGCTGCAACCAGTAGTAGATGTTCATCTATTGCCAGTTCACATTGTCAATGCCAATGACAGCTTGTACGAAGCCGCTCGAATCATGACCGAAGCTGGATTAAAACATGTGCTGGTCCGACCGCTACATGGCTTACATGATTTAGACGGCTTACAACCAGATGGTTTAGATAGCTCACAAACAGCGCGACTTGAGACAAAATTACTCTTAGGAATTTTGACCGATACGGATATTTGCCGCGCCGTAAATGATAGACAAGATCCGGCTACCACTCCTTGCCAGCGCTATGCGAATTTTAATCTACGTACCATCAAAGCCAGCGATGAGATTGGTGATGCGCTGCTGACCATGACTCGCTATCGTATTCATAGACTGCCAGTCATTGATAAAAATGGCGATGTCGTCGGTGTGCTGGGGCAAAGCGATATGCTCGCTCACATTGGCCATCATTCACAGCTCATTAGTATTCAAATCGAACAGGCACAGGACCTATCAAGCCTAGATACCGCTGTTGAGCTGATTGGCCGCTATATTCGTGCACAGCATCATAACGGTGTCAAAATTGGCAATATCAGTCGTATGGTACAGACGCTAAATGCACAGGTATTTACCAAGCTATGGCAGCTAATCGTACCTGATGAATTGATAGCCAACACGTGCCTTATCGTTATGGGTTCAGAAGGTCGCGGTGAGCAAATCATGCGTACCGATCAAGACAACGCGCTTATCATTCGTGATGGCTATACACATCCTGACCTAGCACAGTTCGCTGATACTTTTAACCATCACCTAGCAACGCTTGGCTACCCACTATGTGATGGCAATATTATGATGACCAACCCTATGTGGCGACAACCGCTCAAGCCATTCATTGCACAAATTGACTTATGGTTTAGAAACTCCGACCCGATGCACGGCATTTACTTGTCTGCGATACTCGATGGTGAATATGTCTGCGGCGATGAGTCACTGCTCACGCAAGTACGTCAGCAGTTAAAACCTGCTCATCAAAAAGCAGATCCTATGTTTGTTAGGCAGTTTGCACGGGCAGCGCTACAGTTTGGTGATGTTAATCAATGGTGGCAAAAATTTGTGCCTTTACTGAGTGGTAAATCAGCATCATCTGATATTGACCTAAAAAAAGCCGGTATCTTTCCATTGGTTCATGGTATCCGCACCTTAGCATTAGAAAACAATGTGCTCGAAGCACCTAGTACCAAAGCGCGTTTAAAAGCCTTAGTACAAGTTAACGCTATGACTCAAGAGCGCGCCGATACTCTGCTAGAAGCGCTAGAGTTTTTTATGGCGCAGCGCTTATCTGTGGCGCTCTCAACCGACGATAAGCATGCACGGCAAGTAAATCCAACGACTTTGACTGCGCTTGAGCGTGATCTGCTCAAAGAGTGTCTGGCTGTGGCCAAAAGCTTTAAAAACCAATTGCGTCAACACTATCAGTTAGAAATCGTATGAATGTAGCAGTCTTAATACAGAGGCTTCATGAATAAAGAAAGGTCTCAAATACAAATACAACATAGATGAATGAGCGATTAATATGAGCTGGTTACAGCAGTTATCGTACGCTTGGCAAAAGACGCAATTGCAGCGTCCAGAGTTGGCCTCAATGTTTACGACACCTTCGGCTGAGCAGTGGGTGGCTATTGACTGCGAAATGACAGGGCTAAACTCCAAAAAGCATCACCTGTTGTCTGTAGCAGCGATACATATCAATGGCAATACCATCGACACGGGTAATGGCATGTATTTAGTTTGCAGACCTCCTGTGATGCCAGACCGCGACACCATTGTCATTCATGGCCTGCGTACCGCTGACGTTGAGCATGGGATGAGTTACGATGATATGTTGGCACTACTGCTACCATTCATAGGTAATCGACCAATTGTTGGATTCTGCACAAAGCTAGACATGGCTTTTTTAAATCCTTTGGTCAAACGCTATATGGGAACATCTCTACCAAACGAAGTCATAGATTTGCGGCACTTGTACAGTCGACGTATCAGTGGACATACACAAGGTTTATCTAGCCAAGCTCAACATCTGAGTCGTATCCTAGCCCATTACAACATTCCTGAACTGGGCGCGCACGATGCTTATAATGATGCTGTCATGACGGCGATGGCTTTTTTACATGTGCGTTAGCAGTAAAGCATGCTCGCAGTTCAATCGATAGTTAGAGTTAGTTATCTAAATAAGGACGTCGTTATTGCTAAAATTGTGCGGCTGACCTCGTGTGCGAAAACAGCAACTCATGTTACCATAGACTGTTTTTGCCACCTGATGAAAGATGCTCATGCGATACCCTTCTAAACACCGTCATTACTCTACTGCTGCCACCAAAATTACTACGCTTCGTCGTCATTTGCGACCGCTAAATAACCTTAGTAAACGTCTACCTAGATTAGCGTTATTGGCAACGGTGATGGTCGCACCAATACATGCACAAGCCGTGTTACCCGCAGCGATTCAAAAAGCCTTGGCGCGTGCCAACTTAACAGAAGCGGATATCAGCATCGTTATTACACCTGTGGGTGATAAGGCTGCCAGCCGTCTGCCTACTCCTATTCAAGTCATTGATAATGATGAGTCTGACAGACAATCTGTATCTAATACAATATCTGATCATCAGACTACCAATACATCTACAGATACAAGTGTCAGCGATCCGAGCCATCAGAGCGCACTAGTCACCATAGAGCAGCGTACCATTGAGAAGCACGAGCGTGAAATACATACTTATACCGACGACCCTTATACTTATCAGAGTGTAGAGAGCATTCCAACGGTTATCCCTGACGAGCCTCAGCATACGCTTACTCAGAACGGCAAAAGCCAAGACACCACTAGCAACAATAAATCCTCTATAAATATTTCCTTTTCGCCTGTGCTAGATCACCAGTCCGACATCCCCCGTACGCCTGCCAGCACCATGAAGCTCGTGCCTAGCTTCATTGCCTTAGATACTTTGGGAGCCGATTTTGTGTGGCATACGCGGGTATATCATACAGGTGTTGTCATCGGTGACCGTCTGCATGGCGACTTGATTGTTCAAGGAAGTGGTGATCCAAAAATGACCCATGAGCGATTAAAGCAGTTGCTGTATCAAGTGCAAGCATCAGGTATTCATCACATCGATGGTGACATCATCCTCGATAGTACAGTTTTTAACAATGTCACTAAAGATCCTGCCGCCTTTGATAACTCACCACTACGCCCTTATAACGCCAGTCCTGATGGTTTTTTGGTTAATTTTAGTACCATTGGTATCAAAACCTATCCTCAAGATAATGGCCAAGCAAGTGTGACTTATAAGCCGCAGTTAGCAGACTACCAACTGCCTGCTACAATAAATACTCGTGTAGCCAGCTGTGGGCAAGCAAGCTATAGTCTAGCGCCGCAGTGGCAGACCACACAGCTCGTATTAAATACCAGTCTGCCAGAGAGCTGCGGTGAGCATGTCTTTTACGTGGCACATCCTAATGCCAAAGAGTTTGCCTCACACGTCGTCGCTGCCAAATGGCAAGCGTTAGGTAATACTTTAAGTGGGCAGGTAATCTCGCAAGAAACCCCTTACGATATGACCAAAACGACAAAACGAGCGCACGGGCTTACGGCTATCGCGATGTCCCCTCTACCTATGGTCAGCTACCCGTCGTTAAATTTGACAAAGCAGATTCATGACATTAACCACTTTTCAAACAATGTCATGGCTGAGCAAGTGGCGCTATCTATAGGCGCTTATGATAAAGAAAGACTGAATCAAGCAATACCGTCTAGCACAACTGCAACTAATCCAAGCAACCATGAAGCAAGCATTAATGATACATCTGATAACAAGGCGGTAGCTGTTCAATCTAGTAGCAAAAAGGCTGGCAGCCTATATCAGTTTGGTAAGCCTGCTACAACAGATTATCCTGCAGCCTTACAAACCATCAATCAATGGTGGCAAACCAACCTCAGTACACCGCCTCCTTATTTGACCAATGGTTCAGGACTTTGCCGTGAGTGTACTATCACTGCCGCCAATCTAAGCGAGCTACTAACTTATGCTTATAGTCGACCAAATTTTGAGGCCTATGTCGACTCGTTAGGGGTCGCTGGAGTTAGTGGCACTATTGCTGCCCATAGCGATCGCTTACCTGAGTCGGCCGCTACTGGACGTGCATGGATAAAAACTGGCACGCTCAACAATGTCACGTCAATGGCAGGTTATGTCAAAGGGTTGTCAGGACAAGATTACGTTGTCGTCGGTATCATTAATACCGACCAAGCATTAAATCCTTATGCAGCGCGGCCTGTATTAGATGCCATGCTCGACTGGACGGCAAAGCGCTAATTTTTTAATTAATACTTTAAATCGATGTTTAACAGACCCTAATATTCTATTTTTTATCTTTATAAAGGTTAGCTTATGTCACGCCAGACAACCAGTCTTAACAAACCTCAGACGCCTCTACAAGCTCAGCCTAAACTGGCCCGATATGTCGGTTTTTTTGCGATTGGGTACACGCTCGCCAGTGCCATATTTATGATAATACAAACCAAACTAGCGCTTAACCCACAGTTGGTCATGGTGGTTTCTATTATCATAGGTGCCTACATCGCTGTCAGCAAATTCATCAAGCATCAAAAGCGAGCACTAGCGCGAGATGAAATTAATAAATTGATGTTTGGTGGGGTTATTATTGTCTGGATATTAACTGTCATTTATTTTTCAGCCATTTGGCTTTGGCTGTTTGATGCGATAAGCCGCGAGGTACTGTTTGAAATGGCAATGCAGCGTCCACTGCCTTTGCTTTCATCACTGATGCTAATGCTGGCGCTCACTTTAGTCAGCGCGCGTATAAGCCTATGGGCTGTCAATCGATTATTAGACCCTATACGCAGACTAACGTAAGTACAAATCATCATCTACAAGGTGCTACAAAGTTTCCCCCTACTCATGTGCAAAATCCGTTAGGCTAACGTTAAGGCATGTATTTACCTTCAAAATGGTATAAGAAGCTTACAAGTAACGACTGTGTGAGATCTTACCCAAATAAGTATGCTATTAGCGACGCACTATTTGATTTTAGTAATAGGAGCCAACCTCATGGATATGTTTTTTTTCGATAATATAGACAAACTTAGCCGTATTATTTTGACGACAATTATTGTTTATATTTTGATTGTACTGGTGACCAAAGCTTCTGGTAAACGCTCTACCTCTCAGCTCAACAATTTCGACTGGGTCGTTACCGTCATGATCGGCTCGTTGGGTGCCAGCACGATTTTACTTAAGGAAATTCCTCTTATCGAAGGATTCTCATCTATTTTGGTATTGTATCTTTTACAGTTTTTGGTGACGAAATACGCATCTATCTCACCGCAATTTAGTGATTTTATTTTGTCAGAGCCACGTATTGTTTTTTATCAAGGGCAGTTTTTGCCAGATGTTATGCGTGATGAGCGCTTGACTCGTCAGGAAATTGAGTGTGCCATGCGTACTGAAGGGATTAATAGTTTCGATGATGTCGAAGCTATTGTCTTTGAGTCTGATGCGAAGCTTACTGTCATTCCAAAGCCAAGCCAAGCAGATAAGAGCGACGATGGTCAAGGTATAAGCAGCAAGGTATCAGAGACAATTAACCCGCTGATGTAAACTATAGACAGTAAAGAACAAATTATTTAGGACACACCCTAATAAGCTTGAATTTAATTATCGAGATGGTAAGCACTATGAAAGTAAGAATTTTGACCGTTGGCAATAAGATGCCCAAATGGGTGCAGACGGGTTTTGACGAGTACTATAAGCGCATTCAACCAATGCTGAGCACAGAAATTGTTGAAATTGCGGCTGCAAAGCGAGCCAAGAACCCCTCAGACGCTAACTTAGCACAGTACCGCGAGCAAGAAGGTCAAGCAATATTAGCCGCTCACAACGTATCCAGCCGCGAGCAATTATGGGTGTTAGATGTCAAAGGCAAGATGATTTCAACAGAAGGACTAGCAGATAAGCTCTCTGATAGTATGCAACAAGGAGATGATATCGCCTTGGTTATCGGTGGTGCAGATGGCGTATCACCAGAAGTACTGGCAAAGGCTGATGCAAAGTTATCCCTATCAGCGCTAACATTGCCACACCCACTAGTTCGCGTTGTACTCATGGAACAATTATATCGTGCGATGAGTATCAATAACAACCACCCTTATCACCGTGGTAACTAAACAAAAGAATAAGCTGTTTTTTAGTTTAAGACATCAATCACAGAATAGATTGAAAAATTGGCGTGCGCCCTAATAAACACAGCATGAAATATCCAAAACGTGCGACACCCAAAGTCTCTAAGCCATCTCATCAACGTGATGACAATCATAATGTGCAGACGCCTATCACAGCGGCGGCTGCATGGGAAAATACGTCTGATGTGGCAGCAAGTACCTCTAAGTTACCAGCGCTCTTTATCTCTCATGGCGCACCTACGCTTGCGATTGAGCAATCTGCTACAACCAGTGCACTGGCGCGTATCGGCCAAAACTTACCTAAACCACGTGCCATTGTCATTATGTCAGCGCACTGGCAGTCAGCAAAGCTAGAGATTAGTAGCAATCCACAGCCAAAAACGTGGCATGACTTTTCAGGATTCTCAACTGAGCTTTATGATATTCAGTATCCTGCTGCAGGGCAGCCAGCGCTGGCTGAGACCCTTGATCAGCAGCTGACAGCACGTGGGATCACTTGCAGTGTCAATCCAGTACGTGCCTGTGACCATGGCGTTTGGGCACCGCTCAGACATTTGTATCCAGAGGCAGATGTGCCTATCGTACAGATATCATTGCCGCAGCATTACGACAGCGTTGCTTGTTATCAGTTGGGCGCGCAGTTGGCGCACCTGCGTGATGAGCAAATTCTCGTCATTGGTTCAGGTAATATTACGCATAACCTGCAAGTATTACGCTGGGAAGCTGACAGCATCGATCAAGCAGCAAAAACATTTAAGCAGTGGTTGCTGCAACAGCTCAAGATAGATATTCCCGCGGCGCTCGATTGGCAGCAGTACCCTGACTACAAGGATATTCATCCGAGTGATGAACATTTGCTACCGCTGTTTTTTGCATTAGGTACTGGTCAACGTGTCTCTGTCGTTCATCAAAGTATGGCCCACCATAGCTTAGGTATGGACATCTACCGCTTTGATTGAGTGCGACTAATATCGCTTCATCCTACTTTCAAAAGCGTGTTTGGTAAATAAGCCAGCGCGCTCCATCTCGCCCGCCACGCTAAATAATGTCGCTTCATCATTCATGTGACCGATTAACTGCATACCAATCGGTAGGCCTTTTTTGGTCATACCGACGGGTACTGACATCGCGGGTAACCCTGTAACATTACCCAATAACGTAAAACCCATCTTACCTAATACGGGGGCACTGAGCTTTTCGATCATACCTGAGCTAAAGGCATATCTACCCATGTTAAATCCTTTGTTAAGCACCTCAGCGCTACGCATCATCATCTCATCCATACGGCTAGGCGGTAGCACACCATGCTTTACCGCAGGCGTAGGTACCGTTGGGCATAAGATCATATCGTAGTCTTCTAGTAATAGACCCGTCTGATACTGGCTATGATGCCAGCCATGTTTGGCATGTGCTAGATCCACCGCTGACAATGAGCGTCCAAGCAATGCCATGTTGTAAGTTTGCGGCTCTAGGTTTTTGATATGGTCAGCACCAAAATCACGCTCGAGATTATCAATTGTAAAGGCTGTATGCGCGCAAACCACAACGATAAAGTCATGCCAAAACTGATCGACATTAATGTTTGGCTCGGCCGGTACTACCTCATGACCCATAGATTCTAGTTGCTTAGCCGTCTGCTCAAGTACCGCCAGCACTTCTTTATCCACTGGCGTATTGGCTATCAAAGGCTGCTGATGCAAAGCGATTTTTAGCTGTCGCGGCGCACGCATTGCTGCTTGCAGAAACGTGCCGTCTGGCGGAGCTATAACGTAAGGGGCGCCAATCTCCGCACCGCTAGTGGCATCTAGCATCGCCGCACTATCGCGTACCGAACGCGTAATGACATGGTCAGCCACTGCCCCCTCCCAGCCTTCACCAAGATTAGGGCCCATTGGGTTACGCCCGCGGCTTGGCTTTAACCCAAACGTACCGCACCAAGCAGACGGAAAACGTATCGAGCCACCGCCATCACCGCCGCCTGCCATCGGGACAATACCGCTTGCAACTGCCGCAGCGCTACCACCTGATGATCCACCCGAGCTATAGCCTTTTTTAAAAGGGTTGTGAGTAGCACCATGCGCCTTTGGTTCAGTGGTGATAATCAAACCAAACTCAGGAGTGTTTGTTTTGCCAAAGGTATTAACGCCTGTCGCTTTCATCCTTTTAACGATTTCGCTGTCTTTTTCTGAGATGATATTAACGCTACGACTGCCCATCGTAATGGGCTCGTCGGCGAAGCTAAATGATAAATCTTTTAGCAAATACGGCACGCCAGTAAACACACCTGAAGGCAAACCTGCCTGCGCAGCATTATAGGCGCGCTCATCGAATCGATGCACGATAGCATTTAGCTTAGGGTTAATTTGATTTGCTTGATGAACAGCAGCATCAAGCAATTCCTTTGCACTGACATCACCTGAGTTGACCAATGCCGCTAAGGCTAACCCGTCATACTGAGTATATTCTTTAAACATAACTGACCTTCCTTAGAGAGTAACTTTGTTAAAACTGTCCAAAACTCATTTTTTGAAATTACAGACTGCATTTTTATATACTCCTATCAGTTTAGTATAAAAAACCATGACTGATATCTGATAAACGGACTCATTAGTCATCTGGTCGATTTCAGTAATTAATGAATAGTATGCAAATCTACTCTTTAAATATGAGGCTTTATTTCACAATATGAGCTCACTATTAAACCTTTTTATGAAAATACAATTAAACCTCTTCCACAAAAAAACGAGCCACTTTCATGACTCGCTTTTTCAATATTGACCTCATATTTAGCATGCTTACATTAGCAGCTCACGCTTACCACTTTTGCCCATTGAGCTGACCAATCCAGCTTCTTCCATAGAATCGACAATACGCGCAGCACGGTTATAGCCAATGCTAAATTTACGCTGAATACTGGAGGCTGAAACCTTACGTGTTTCCATAATAAAGGCGACAGCATCATTATATAGATCATCATCTTCACCAGAGGCATTACCTGAGCTACCACCACCTGGGCTAGACAATTCAAAGTTACCTGCCATGTTGTCGATATAATCAGGGGCACCGCGCTCACGCCAAGCGTCACAGACACGGTTGACCTCTTCGTCACTGACGTAAGCACCATGCACACGATCTGGCTCAATCTGTCCTGGTCCCAAAAATAACATATCACCATTACCTAGCATATCTTCTGCGCCGCCACTATCCAAAATCGTGCGTGAATCGACTTTTGAGTTGACTCGTAGTGCCGCACGTACCGGAATGTTGGCTTTAATAAGACCCGTAATGACATCTACCGACGGACGTTGAGTCGCGAGCATCAAATGAATACCTGCCGCCCGCGATTTCTGTGCCAAGCGTGTGATAAGCTCTTCGGCTTGTTTACCCACCTGCATAATCATATCGGCAAACTCATCGGCGACGATAACAATCATTGGTAATGTTTTAAGCTTAGGTGCTTGGCTAATACTCACACTGTCATTTGGACGCCATAAAGGATCAAGCATTGGATTACCAGACTCTTCAGCTGCGATGACTTTTTTATTAAATTCATTAAGCTTACGTACCTTGAGTAAACTCATTAATTGATAGCGGCGCTCCATCTCGGCCACACACCATGACAAGCTACTAGCCGCTTCCGTCATATCAGTGACCACCGGCGTCAACAGATGCGGAATGTCATTATAGTTAGCAAGCTCTAGTTGCTTTGGATCAATCAAAATAAGACGCAGGTCATTTGGTGTGTATTTGAGCAGCATCGATAAGAGCATTGAGTTGACCAATACTGATTTACCAGAGCCTGTCGTACCAGCAACAAGCATATGCGGTGCACGAGCAAGGTCAGTAATGATTGGATTACCACCGATATCTTTACCCATCGCCATGCTAATCTGCGCTTTCGGATCTTTAAATGTTTCAGTATTGAGCAGTTCAATCAAACGTACCATTTCACGTTTCTTATTCGGTACTTCAATACCAATATATGGTTTGCCTGGAATCACTTCGACCACACGCAAAGAGGCCATCGATAATGAACGCGCCAAATCGCGCGAAATACCGGTCACTTTACTGGCTTTCACCCCAGCAGCTAACTCCACTTCAAAACGAGTGACAACAGGTCCTGGAATAGCATTAACCACAGAGGCTTTGACGTTAAATTCTTGTAGCTTAATTTCTAATAACTCAGACAGCTTCTCAAGCTCAACCACGGTATAGCTAGGCTTGCGGTCAGGATCGGGCTTATCTAATATAGAAACTTCTGGAATAGGCGTTAGACTGCTGCGATAGGCTGCCGTTTGCATCGAGCGGGATTTTTGACTGAAAGCGGCATCATCACTAATATGCGGCATGACTGGTACGTTGGTATCGTCGTTGTCGCTCTCTGGCATCATATCAGTGATATGGTTACTACTATCACCCTCTGGGACAGCGAAGCTAACAGACGGTTGCGCAGGCGTTTTAGGCTCAGGCACGTTTGAAGTTGAACTAGTCACTTCTACTGTTGGTGCTGCTTTTGGATTGGCAGGAGGCGTATTGGTTGGTGTCATATCTGAAATATCTGACACTGTAAAATCCTTTCCCTCTACTACTGGAGCAACTGTAGGCTCAGAATTTATTGCTGCCTTTTCAGTATCTGGCAACTCTAAAGGCGTGTCAGACGATAGATTGGCTGGCTCCTCTGCAGAACTCATCTTCTCTTCTACGATAGGTTTTGGAGTCTTCTCTTGGACTATTGGCTCAGCTGCTATCACTTCCTGAATAGGATTAGAGTCTTCTGGCGTTTCTACAATAGACTCTGTAAGTTCTGATATTTCAGCATGCTCTGCCAACCATGCTTCTGCCAACTTATCTACTTCCACCGTCTCATTTTTCGTAGGGATTTCAGGCTCAGCAGGTTGAATGACTGGCTGACTAGCTAAATTGTGGTGAACTGGCTCATCGACTGATGACTGAGTTAGTGGCTCTTTATCGCGCACAACTGGTTGAGCAGCCGCTTTCATCGTGGTAGTTTCTGCAGTTGCAGGTACTGCTTTCTCTAACGCTGCCGTGGTACTAGTACCTGTCTGGGAGTGGTTAGGGGCAGGCATAGCAGAACTGTCCACGCTATTGGTACTGTAAGCCATTTGTTCACTTGCGAGCAAGTCATCGACAGTATTGGCATCATTCCACGCAAAGCTTGGCTCAACTTTGCGCGCGACAGGTGCGGTCGAGTTTGAAGCTAATGGCTGGACTGTATTATCAGTAGAGTTATTAAGCGAACCTTTATCGGTATTGTCCTGCTCACCTTTTAAGCTATTAGATGTCGCCACTGCTTTTGCTGCGATGACAGAAGCCTTTACGCTGTCGGCCAGTCCTGATGTTGATAGAAAGTCCGACAACACATTACTGAAACGCCCACCACTGCTAACGTCTTGAGTACCGCTAGTGTTTTCAGCAGACTGCAACTCAAGTGGTAGCTGCTCATGCTCTTCTTTTTGAGCTACAGGCTCATCTGCAACTTGGGTATCATCTTGTGAGGTATTACTTGGTTGAGTAGTTTCAATGGTATCCTGATTTTCAACACCTGAGCCAAACCACGATAGTGCACGAACCTTTTGATATATCGTTATCCAGTGAATATTAAAGGCATACGTAGCGGTAATCACAACAAATACTGCTAAGAAAATCACACTCCCCCACTGCGATAGTAGCTGTGCCAACCGCGCCTGCAACTCTAGCCCGATGATACCACCAGAGACACCTTCGAGTCCGATTGCGTCAGGGTTCGTAACTTGTTGAACCAGAGAGACCAATTGTGCAAACAATGCGCTAGCACTCAATAACAAAAATACATAAGCGACCAATCGCATAAGCCAAAACGTTGGCTTATTTTCCCACCAAATCAAGATAGATTCATAAACCACAAATGCCAAAAACCACCAAGCACCAAATCCAAAAAAACTATAAAGCAAATCGGATAACCAAGCACCTGCCTCACCGCCCATATTATTAATCGTGGTCATATCACTACTAATATGCGACCAACTAGGATCGTTACCCGTATAAGTTATCAAAATGACAAACAGATAAACGGCTAGTATTAACCCAAGGAGGGTAAACATTCCCTTTTTTAAATATTCAATAAGCGGTGCTGATATCACGTAAGATCTGCCTTGTTATTAATACTAAATAGTCGCCAATGCATGACTAAGCCTAATCATGCTGACATAAAGTGTTGACATAAATTTATCGAGCAAAGTATTTGTTTGATAGGTACCGACTGTAGAACCCTGCAACAACCGTTATCGCTTGGCCCCTACGACACTTTGCATAACTTCTTATAATAACAAATACATAGGTGCAGTGGCGACAGTCTTATCAAGAAAGCGTATAAGAAAGTAAATCAGCAGACACTTTGCGTAAGGAAACAGTTGGTTAGCGAAACACTAATAGCAAAACATGGCTAACTTTGTGGCCTAAATTCTATAAAACACCCACCGTTTTTGCAGTTATATTCCCAAGTTGTTTATTCTTTGATTCTAATGATAACTATGTTTGTTTTAGCAAACTTGCACTTTGTGCTCTGTGCCCTTATGTTATTATCACACAACAATTAGAAGAAGCATATTCGTAGTCATTTTTGATATTCCTCTTTTATTATATTTATAACTTACACTTTTAATTCGTATATTTAGCAAGGAACAACTCATGGCAACTGACACTACTGCTCCACGTCACGAAAAGCTCATTATTTTAGGCTCAGGCCCTGCTGGCTACTCTGCAGCAGTTTATGCAGCACGCGCTAACCTTAAGCCAGTTATGGTTACTGGTATGGAAGTCGGTGGACAATTAACCACCACCACCGAAGTCGACAACTGGCCGGGCGATGCGCATGACTTGACGGGTCCTGCGTTGATGGAGCGTATGAAAGCACATGCTGAGCGTTTCGGTACTGAATTGGTCTATGATCATATCAATGAAGTAAACTTAAACGAGCGCCCTTTTCAACTGACAGGCAATAACGGTAGCTATACTTGTGACGCGCTCATTATCTCAACGGGTGCATCTGCACAATACTTGGGTCTAGAATCAGAGACCAAGTTTAAAGGTCTTGGCGTATCAGCCTGTGCTACGTGTGATGGTTTCTTTTACAAAGATCAAAAAGTTGCGGTAATTGGTGGTGGCAACACAGCCGTCGAAGAAGCTTTGTATCTCTCTAATATCGCTTCTGAAGTGACGCTGGTACATCGCCGTGACAGCTTGCGTTCTGAAAAAATCCTTCAAGACAAGCTATTTGAAAAAGCTAAAAATGGTAATGTCAAAATCGAATGGAACCATCAAGTAAAAGAAGTGGTCGGTGATGACATGGGTGTCAATGGCGTCGTCATCGAATCAATGGTTGATGGCAGCACCAAACAACTAGATACAATGGGTATGTTTGTCGCTATTGGTCACAAGCCAAATACTGACTTATTCAAAGACCAACTAGATATGAAAGATGGCTATCTGACCGTCAATAGTGGCTTGAATGGTAATGCCACCCAAACCAGTATCGAGGGGGTATTTGCTGCAGGTGACGTAGCCGATCACGTTTACCGTCAAGCCATCACTTCTGCTGGTACTGGCTGTATGGCTGCTCTTGATGCCGAAAAGTACTTGGATGCATTGGGCGAGACTGTCGCTCGCGATCACACTTACGATTCAACACTAACTGAAGATAAAGAAGCCTAAATGGGTAACTTTACTCAACAGAACGGTAAACTCATCACGCCTGAGACTTTAAAAAGTCTTGGGCGTTATGACTTTCCTGATCCAGTTTCTATCGACCCTGATGGCATTGGTATCGTCGCTATGGGCGGTGATCTAGCGCCTGAAACGCTGATATCAGCCTACGCTCAGGGGCTATTCCCTTGGTTCAATGAAGATGAGCCGATTGCTTGGTGGTGTCCTGAACCGCGTTGTGTGATCGTTCCCTCTGCCTATCAACCGAGCAAGTCTCTACGCAAACAGGCCAATCGTGAACGTTGGCAAGTGACGCTTAATCAAGCCTTCGATGATGTCATACATGCCTGTAGCTTACCGCGTAGCGATGGCCTCAATGACAATCAGCCCAAAGGCGAGCATACTTGGATTCATACTGAGATGATCGATGCCTATACTAAACTGCATGCGCAAGGCTATGCTCATAGCATTGAAGTCTGGGATGAAGCGGGTCAACTTATCGGTGGATTGTACGGGTTGAAGATAAACGGCATCTACTTTGGTGAATCCATGTTCCACCGTGCCTCTAATGCTTCAAAGCTAGCGTTTTGGGGCTTGATGCGCCTGTGTGAACAAAGTCATGTTGCACTCGTTGACTGCCAGCTACCAAACGACCATTTGATGAGCTTAGGTGCGACTACCTTGCCGCGTACTGACTTTTTAACTCAGTTAGACAACCTAATAGGTAGCCATTCTGTGTCATGGCAAAAGCACTCTCATAAATCATTAGCCGTATCGCGACTGAATAGAGAAGCGCCTTGGCAGTTAGAAATATGATTATTATAGCGGTAAAAATACGAGGTTATTATGGCACTTGATACATCGTTTCTATTGATTGGAAAGCTAGCAACAAAAGCCAATACGACCAAAGACACCGTTCGCCATTACGAGCAGTTAGGGCTGCTAAAATCTCGCAAGCGTCAGGCAGGCTCACGCCTATATACTGAGTTTCATCCAGAATGTATCGAACGCATAGAGCTGATCAAAAGTGCGCAAGCCATTGGCTTCACATTAATTGAAATCAAAAATAGTTTAAATGATTATTATGATGGTCACTTAGATATCGATTCGCAGCTTGTACTAACACAGCAAAAATTAGAACAAGTCAAAAAACAGCAAGCCAATATTAGCATCATGATAGAGCTACTGAGCGAACGCTTAGATATTCTAGGGCAAATGAAAGCGGATAGTGACTATCAACTTGATGTGGAAGTCTGTAAAAAGAAGATACCTTTACAATAGAGTTTGAGGCTTATTTGGTTTTGTATCTATATTTTGGCTGTTATAGCTATTTCTATTGTGACCGCTTACTTTTTATCAAATCTTACTCTCTCTATTAAATATAAGTATGCTGCATGATTAATGCATCGACTGCTGGTTTATGTGGCACTTTATAATAGCCTTTGCGTCTATGAATGATGCTAAATGCCTGTTGCTCGTATAACGCTATTGCCGTAGTATTGTCTGCACGTACTTCTAACAGGAGACTCTCTACCTGATTAAGCGGTAGTATCTCATGTAATTTATTCAATATTTTTGACGCAATGCCTTGGCGTTGGTGTTCTGGATCAGTTCCAATACGCAGCACCTCTGCTTGCTCAAACGTCATTTGATATAAGCAATAACCAACTATCTTACGATGAGAGTTACCCTTTTCTTTTGCTTTATCGTAAGCAATCAACATACTAATACTGTCTTGCTCAAGCAGTTTAGCCAACGTTTTCTGATTCCAAGCATCATTTGGTTGCACTATCGCTTCGATACTGGCGACAATTTGAATCACCGTTTTGATCTCTGCTACATTTGTCGATAACGCTTCTATCGTAAACATGACGTTCCTTTTACACTTATTATTAGACTGGCTTTACTATTGCCTTACGCTTCGATTAAAGCTTGCCGCATATCTGGTCATGTAATTATCCAATCAAATAAATGGATAACCATTCCTCCAAAGAAAAGGCCACCCTAATTAGGATGGCCTTTTTTATGACTAACTCATAATCTCATTACTGAGACTTAATGATTAGTTCAATACGCTAGCAACAACACCAGCGCCTACAGTACGGCCGCCTTCACGAATAGCGAAGCGAAGACCTTTA
>NZ_JBQSVH010000026.1:0-36674 GCF_052376135.1 Psychrobacter sp. AOP7-C1-14
CGGGATGGTCTCCGTTTTTGCGCAGGCGCATGAGCTCGATACGCAGCTTACGTCCTGCGATAAGCCTTAACACCTCGCGTTGCTGCTCTGTCGTCATATGATGCCATCGTTGGCGCTCGGCTCGACTGCGCAGGCAACCAAAGCAATAGCCTTTTTTATTGCTTTGACAGACACCGATACAAGGGTTGTCAATGTCGAACAGCTCAAACTGTTGATTCATGACTCCTCCATAATGACTACCGTCATTCCTTTGACCTGCATAAAACCACTGTTTAACTTTATTATGTCGCAAATATTGACTAATAGTGTGCCATTTTATTGTTATTATTTTCGTCTAGCGGGTGCTATGCTTAGCTTTGATAGCCTTTATAAGACAATCATAACAAAATTAATAAGTGAGATGATACGTGAACTTGATTTATATCCATGGGTTGGACAGTAATGCCAACTCGACCAAAGGGGTTTTATTAGAAAAATATTGCCAGCGTCATCATTCTGATATTAATGTATTACGTCCTGATTTAAATAAATCTCCTGTGCAAGTATGTGAGCAATTACTGTCTTTAATAGAAGAGCTAGATGATAGTAATGGTGGAAAATCAGTAGATAAACAGGTTACATTGTCGAATACGGTATTAATCGGTAGCTCCTTGGGTGGGTACTTTTCTACCTTAATCAGTAATCAAATAGGTTGTCCTGCACTGCTATTAAACCCCAGTACGCAGCCTCATGTTACGCTACAGCGTTTTGCTGATTCGTCAGTGTTTAATCCCGACAGCAGTAATGAGTCATCGGATAATAAAACCCTGCATACGACAGCAAGCGGTTGGCATATTACGCCGTCAGATTTACAGTGGTTTGCAGACCATCAGCTTTTATCAGTCAACTATCCCGATAAAGTTGCTGTATTACTCAAAGAGGGTGACGAGCTATTAGATTCTGAATTGTCTAGAGCTTTTTATCAAAATCAGGGCGCAACACTAACAGTGCAAGCGGATGGTGATCATCGCTTTAGTGACTTTGATGAGCAGCTACCTATGGTGATAAGTATCTTACAGAGTTTAGTATAGGCCTAAATAGACGACATTATATGACGTAAGCGATGGACTATTGACGTTAAGGTCGCTATTTTTCGTTATAATGGTTTTATAGAATTAAACGCACGCGAACAGTTAAGGATGCATTTGTGAGTCAATATAATGCGCAATCGTTAGAAGTTTTAGAAGGTCTTGAGCCAGTCCGTCGTCGACCGGGTATGTATACCGACACCACACGCCCCAATCATTTGGCGCAAGAGGTCATTGATAACTCGGTTGATGAAGCGTTGGCTGGTTATGCAAAAACCATCAAGGTGCAATTGCACAGCGATGGGTCGTTGTCTGTTGAAGATGATGGGCGCGGTATGCCAACTGATATCCATCCTGAGTTTGGTCAATCTGGTATTGAGCTGATTTTGACCCGCTTGCATGCCGGTGGGAAATTTTCGACCTCCAATTACGAGGTATCAGGTGGTCTGCATGGCGTAGGTATTTCCGTCGTTAATGCGCTATCAACGCGTGTCGAGGTCACGGTATGGCGTGATAGCACACAGTTCGATATGGCGTTTGAAAACGGCGCACCTGTAACGCCACTAACTGAGTCGGTAAGCTCGAATAAACGCAAACGTGGTACCAGAGTACATTTTTGGGCGGATGGTAGTTTCTTTGATACGCCCAAGTTTAATGTAAAACAGCTCAAGCATAATTTAAAAGCGAAAGCCGTTTTAGCCGCTGGGCTGACGATTGAATTCACCGATCATATCAATGATGAAAAGGTTGTTTGGCAGTTTACAGATGGGGTCGTTGAGTATTTAAGCGAACAATTAGACGGTCTGGAAACATTGCCTGACGCACCGTTTTATTATAATTACGATGCGAAAGCGGGCGAAAGGGCTGCTATTACTTTTGCACTATCTTGGCTGCCTGATGGAGGGACGCCAATTCAAGAAAGCTATGTCAATCTGATCCCAACCGCTCAAGGCGGCACGCACGTCAATGGCCTGCGTACGGGTATTTTAGAAGCACTGCGTGAGTTCTGCGATATTCATAACTTACTACCGCGTAGTGTGAAACTAACCGCAGAAGACGTCTGGGATGGGGTGAACTATATCCTATCTCTTAAGTTCTCTGAGCCGCAGTTTTCTGGACAGACCAAAGAGCGTCTTTCCAGTCGTGAAGCAGCTGGTGCAGTTCAAACATTGGTAAAAGATGCCTTCAGTTTATGGTTAAATCAAAACGCAGATATGGGCACACAAATCGCTGAATTGGCGATTAACAAAGCTGGACGTCGTCTAAAATCTGCCAAAAAAGTCGCTCGTAAGAAAATTACTCAAGGTCCAGCATTACCTGGCAAGTTGGCAGATTGCCGTGGTGATTTGCGTGATGGGGCAGAGTTGTTCTTAGTAGAGGGTGACTCTGCGGGCGGCAGTGCTAAGCAAGCGAGAGATCGTCATTATCAAGCGATATTACCTCTACGCGGCAAAATCCTAAATACGTGGGAAGTATCATCAGATACAGTACTATCAAGCCAAGAGATTCATGATATTGCCATTGCTATCGGTGTCGATCCTGCGTCTGATGATTTGTCCGAGCTGCGTTATGACAAGATATGTATCTTAGCGGATGCTGACTCTGATGGACTACATATTGCGACATTGATTTGTGCTCTGTTTGTGAAGCATTTTCCTGCACTAGTAGATGCAGGGCATCTGTTTGTGGCCATGCCGCCACTGTACCGAGTGGATGTGGGCAAAGAAGTACATTATGCGTTGGATGAGCCAGAGCTTGCACATATCTTAGCCAATGTACCGGGCAATAAAAAAGCTCAGATTACACGTTTTAAAGGTTTGGGGGAGATGAGTGCTGAGCAACTACGTGAGACGACGATGAGCCGTGATACACGCCGTTTAGTACAGTTAGATATGGATGACATGGTACTGACCGCTAGCGTGATGGATATGTTACTAGCCAAGAAACGTGCCTCTGATCGTAAGTCGTGGCTTGAAAGCAAAGGTGATTTGGCCGATATTTCTTAAGAAGTATCGACGAGTCTAAAGAAATATGAATACAGAATATCGTAACTGGACATTACTTATATTTATGGCTAAACGGTCTATCGCATAATAAAAGCACGCAAAATTTAGCCTAGCCACAAAATCTTAATGGTATTATGTCAGTACCTTTCACTATATTGTGCTGTCATGATACCGAAGATTTTTAACCGTTCTAAGTCTGCTACTACTGAATCTACACGCTCAAAGATACTGCCAAAGCTCAGTAGAAAACAAGTGGGTGACAAAGTGCCTAGGCGTGGTAATAAAGTGTCGCCTATCATTGGCTTATGGCTCATGAAGACTTTAGGATGGCGAACGGTTGGTGATATTCCTAATATCTCTCAGGCTGTGGTTTTGGCACTGCCCCATACCTCTAATGTGGATGGCGTTTATGCACTTCCTAGTTTATTTGCGCTAGATTTAAAAATCAGTATCATGGCAAAGCATACGCTGTTTAGAGTGCCAGTATTGTCTCAGCTGCTGTACTGGATGGGAATTATACCGATCAATCGCACTGAAAAAGGCTCAGTATTACAAGCCAGTATCGATAAGTTTAAAACAGGTGAGCCCCTATTTTTGGGCTTATCACCAGAGGGTACACGGCAATATACCGAAAGCTGGAAGACAGGATTTTATTATCTGGCACTCGGTGCTGGCGTGCCTATCTTGCCCGTTGCATTGGATTATAATACCAAAGAAGTTCGTTTTTTATCTGTGATACATCCAACTGGAGATATTGAAGCGGATTTACCAAAAATATATTCTCAGTATAAAGGGGTGTTGCCAAGACACCTTGAGCGTTTGTCACAGCCACTACAAGACATCAATAATGCAGCTGAGTAAGCTAAATAGTATAAGTAATAGTTCAATCAGTTAAGTTATAGGTACTGGTTGTAATACAGATGCGAAGACTCAAGGTTATCTACAACTAAGTTCTGATAGTTGATATTAAAAAGCCCCAGATATGATCATATCTGGGGCTTTTTAAGTTATGTGTTTGAAGATTTATTAGCTTAAAAATCTAAAATTGTGGCTGTCCGTTAGAGGCACTAACACCGCCATCGACAGGTAGGTTTACGCCAGTAATCATCGATGCATCATCGCTTGCTAAGAAGGTAATTGCGGCAGCGATATTCTCTGGGGTTGCTAAACGTCCAAGCGGGCAGCGAGCTAAGAATTTATCTGTTTTAGACTCATTGTCTTGGATAGCCGTGGTCATACCAGTTTTGGTAACGCTTGGATTGACTGCATTTACGCGAACACCATCAGAACCATGATCTAATGCCAACGTGCGAGTTAAATTGGTCACACCCGCTTTAGCAGCATTATAGGCTGCCATATTCCAATCGCCTCCCACACCTGAGAGTGATGAAATATTGACAATATTACCCTTTGATGCAATCAGGTGAGGCATCGCAGCTTGAGAGACGTAGAAGGTTCCGTTTAGATTTACATCGATAGCAGAGCGCCAATCATCAGCAGAGAGTTCTGTGATTTTACCTTGGGTTGCTTTGCCAGCATTATTTACCAAGATATCAATCTTGCCGAATTTGTCGATAGCGCGCTCAACCATCTCTTGTACTTGGCTTTGAACGCTAATGTCGCACGTAATAATAAGATAATTATCGGTGTGGATCCAAGTACGATCTTGCGGTAACTCTTTGGCAGTTTCTTCTAGTGTTTCCGCTGTACGTCCCACTAGAACCACGCTAGCGCCTTCCTCGGCAAAACGAATAGCCGTTGCACGGCCAATACCAGAACCTGCACCCGTTACAACGACGGTCTTTTCTTTAAAACGCTTCATAATATTTAATCCTTATTATTATATAATAGTCATCAAGATTTGGATGATTATCGTTTCGATAAATATAGTTAAGTACAGTTTGTTATCCATAAACTTGCACACAAGCAATATTGCTTTGATATCATCATAACAAGTGAGCGCTTTGAAAGCGACTGTCTCTGATAGTGCTTATGTAGCATAATTTTTCATCATTCAGATATTTGTAATACGCGATAATCATGCTGCTAGTATTATGAGCTATCAGGTGCGATATTCACCATACGATAATAAAAGGTTGGAACTTGTGTCCCATTCGATTACTACCATGCCCGACTGGGGTTACCTGACGACAGAGCTAGTCAGTTATTTACAGGCAGACGCTAAGGCGGTGACTTTGGCGGGCATGCATACAATTGAGCATGAGTACAATGCTCAATATATCGCTCGTCACTATCAGTATCAGTTACCACTTGGCAAGCTACAGCTGTTGGAGCTGACACTATATATACCCTATGATACAAAATCAGCTGAAATTGAGGCTGTACGTATGACCGCGGTAAAATCTGCTCTTACATGGTACAAAACATTATTATCCCAGAATGAAGACAATGAGTCAGTGGGTTACGAAGCTCTGATCTTTGATATTCAGCTTGTCGGAGGAGTTAGTAATCTAAGTAAAGATGATAGCGATGGTGAAACTACTAGTGCTCTACAACGACTTAAGCACGATTTTGGGGTTCGTTACTTTTTAGAAGATTTAGTTGTCGACATGAGCGAAAGCATGCAGCAGCTACAAGTATTTAGCTGGGATGATTGGTACTCGATCGCAGCAGCGGTACGAACCCCATGTGAGTTGTGGCGTTTCTTAGCCTATCATCTGGAGCAGTTGCAGCGGTCGGCCGTAAACCATATTCCAATCTTTGAGTCAGAAGACGCTTTGGTTGAGCGGTTTTTGCAAAGCCCAGATTTATTTACCCCTGCCATTGCAGTCGACAATACGCTCATCAAAAATGAAGCACAAGACGAACCTAACTCAGCACTGGTAGCGATCACGCTTGCATACAAAAACCAAAGTTCAACTGCTCAGATGTACCGTCAGCATATGATACAGGCAGCCACGATATGGTCTCAGCTAAGTATGCAGATGATAGATACATATGGTAAAAAGCACGTAGCTAATAGCAATGAGCAGGCAGAAATACCACTTGCTCACTGGCAGCAACAACTACTAGATGAGTCTTTATTTTCGCGTCACGAGCTTATTCGTACGCTATATAGACACCCTAAACAAAGCACATCACTGCAAAAAAATGGCTATGTTGTACACCAACATTCTTATGAAAGTTTAGGCCGACATTATGTACTGGTATTTTATAGTCAAGAGTCAAAAGGACCTAATAGCAAAGCCGCTGTCCAACCAAAGTTAGCAAAGATCGCACAGGATGTTGCCACACGTTTACCGATTATTGAGCTGCATCATGTAGTCGTGTTTGGTATCGACTTTATCACTGAGAATAATGAGAATTTTTTTGATATTGATTTATGGATTCAGCCAGTTGATGCGATGACGCAAAGGGAGCGCCAGCTTACTAAGCAAATGCAAAAGTTAAAACAACAAGAGTTAGATAAGCAAAATAAGCCACCTTCTAGTAATTTAGATAGTGGTGAATCTGCGAAAGTAAAAACAGAAAAGTTACCCCAAGTACAGATGAATCTTACTATCCCAGCTCGAAAAGATAAGCATTAGATTGTAGGGTAAATTCTTTAAAAGAGATTGGATAGTAAGAACCACATACTTATTCATATATTTACTGACACAAAAAAAGACAGCCTAGGCTGTCTCTTTTTTTATTTAAACTAAAATATCATAAATACTTATTTATTGAGGTCGTCATCAAGACCGCTACCAGGAAGTACGTCATCACTATTGTAGATGTCGTTAGTATCAACACGTGGTGTTTCAACTATATCGGTACGTAAGTCGGTACTAGGTGTACTAGCAGCAGATGGCGTGTTTTCACGAACTGAATCAGCAACCTTTTCTTCAGTTGATGAACTTGGCTGTAGCGCAGATTTTGCTTTCGCTTCAGTGCGCTCATGATCCATCTTGTCCTGCATTTTACGTAGGAAGCGAGCTGCAGCTTCTTGACCACCAAGACCAAATGATAAGGCAAAAGCGACGGCTACTGCACCTAATGTTAGACCAAATGCTAGGTTAACGATTGAGTCTGCAATACCCATTGCTTTTAGACCCATGGCTAATACTAGGCCCATGATCAATACGCGTACGATGTTTGCTAGGAATTGTGAGCCTTGCTCAGAACGTTCAACCACACCTGCAATAATATTAGCAAGCCAAAATCCGATAAATAGGATAATTGCGCCCAATATGATATTTGCACCGAATGCGATAAACATCGTAATAATAGCTGAGATAGGCTCGAAACCTAATAAGTCAGCAGCTGCAATAGCAGCAAACAACATAGCAAAGAAAATGATTGCATAACCAACTAGGTCTGAGACTTTCTTATCACCCATAGCCTCTTGTAAACCTACTTTCGCAGGTAATTGATTGATTTGGGTATTTTCAATCAAGCCTTTGATAATGTTAGCAACCATGCGCACAACGTAAAAGGTTACTACTAGGATAGCCACTGCCATAAAGATGTTTGGCAATGCTTCCATGATTTTGTTGAGCATATTGGTCGCAGGGCGAGCAATCACTTCGATTTTCAGTGCGTTTAAAGCAGCAATGATGGTTGGAATGATAACAACAAGAAATGCTAATGAACCAGCAATATTAGGTAAGCTATTTTGCTCACTTAACCCTGCTTTTGTGGCCAACTCTTGTACATTGAAAGTAGAAACAAGATTGGTGACGATGCCGCGTACGACTTTAGCAATGATATAACCAACGACGAAGACTACACCAGCAATCAAGATATTAGGGATGAAACTAAAGATTTTATCGACCATATTAGTCAATGGTGCGAATAAACCATCAAGCTCTAGTTGACCAAGTACCATGGTCAATACAACCAATAAGATGAACCAATAAACCATATCAGCAATTGTACTGCTCATTGGTTTTACGCCAGCTTGTGCACTTAAACGCTCATCCATAGAGGTTTTCGCGAGGGCAGCGTTGATCGCTGTGCGTACAACAGTAGCCACGACCCAACCGATCACACCAAGTGCGATAGCGCCAATAAGATTAGGGATAAATGCCAATACTTGATTAACCATATTTGCGAACGGTGCCGAGATAGAGTTTAAGTTTAATTGGCTAAGTGCGCCTGAGATAGCAATGATAAAAATAAACCAGAAAACAATTTTGGAAATGATACCTTCAAGATCGTAGTTCTTACCAGTTGAAGAGTTCATACGCTGATTGAGATTGACTTTAGAGAGTACGCCGCGTACTAATGCTGCGATACCAAGGGCTACTAGCCAACCAATAACGAATATCAAAATAGCACCAATGATGGAGCCGATAGGTCCACCAAGATAGCCGTTAAAAGATGTGTACATTGGGTTCATCTTATCCTCCTTGAAGCATCTTATATAACTCGCCAAAAACAATGTTCATATAGCGGTTAATGAGCAAGACATACAGATGATTGTCATAAATAGTATTTTTAGAATAAGTTATACAGAGATGTTATCTCTTTTGAGTATAAATTTTTATTAGCAGTATCTTTTATTTATATTACAGTGACTACTTATATTAAGATGACTCTACTCTCGACATCTGCTTATTTTTAATAAAAATTAATGCCCGATTACTTATCTCCTTAACTCATTCAGCTTAGCTGATGTATTGAGTGATTTAAAGATAGAAAGCTTTACCTGTTACTATATTTGTGTGATAACTTGTTATTATGATAAGAAATATTAACATAGACTATACATTGACCTGAGAATTTTATGTAAAGCGTAGTTCCCAAAACTAAGATTTGTTATTATAGAAGAACGTGACATCTCGCCACTATTCTTACAATTAGAGAGTACTTTATGAAAAAAATCACTACTTTAGGCGTTAGTGCACTTGCTAGCGCTATGTTGTTAGTAACAGGCTGTAGCACCAACAATGGCAATCAAGAAACAGCCGCTCAAAGCGTTTCCATTACCGAACAAAGCTCAGCTAGTGAAAAAGTAGGTTATAGCTTAGGTTTCATGATGGCGGAAGGCAATAAAGACGCTGTCAAGGATCTAGATCTAAATACTTTTGAAAAAGGCTTCCGTGATGGCTATGAAGGCAATGAATCAGCATTGACCCAAGAGCAAATGCAACAAGTATTGATGGACTATCAAAAAGAACAAGAAGAGCAGTTTGTTGAAGAGATGGAAACCAAGGCGACAGAAAATAAAGCCGCTGGTACTGAATTCTTAGCAGAAAACGCTAAAAAAGAAGGCGTGAAGCAAACAGAGTCTGGTTTACAGTATAAGGTCATTGAAGCAGGTACTGGTCAATCGCCAGAAGCAACTGACGTAGTCGAAGTAAACTACGAAGGTAAACTGCTTGATGGCACGGTATTTGATAGCTCTTATGAGCGCGGTGAGCCAATCGAGTTCCCACTAAACCAAGTAATCGCTGGCTGGACTGAAGGTTTACAGTTGATGAAAGAAGGCGGAAAGTACGAGTTCTATATTCCATCAGACATCGCTTATGGCGAAGCGGGTAATGCTGGTATCGAGCCTAACAGTACGCTTATCTTTACTGTTGAGCTGTTATCAGTAAAATAAGTATCTAGAGTAGATATCGATTATCTAGATATTTAGTTATAAAAAAGCCCTCATAAGATTATGAGGGCTTTTTTATGATCTGTACTTTATGTCAAATTGATATCAGTCTCATCTGATAATCTCGATATCAATTTGGCGATAAATTATAGATTTTTCTGAAAGACTTTAGAGTTACGGCCATTGTGGTATTTCTCTAGACGTGCTTCAGGTAAAGCGCTGGCTTCAACTTCAGCAAAGCCTTGCTCGACGAACCAGTGTTCAGTGCGAGTAGTCAAAACAAACAGCTTATACAAACCATGGCTGCGTGCTTGCTGTTCTAGAAACGCTAATAAATCAGCACCGCGGCTGCCATTACGGTACTCAGGACGTACAGCAACACAAGCAACTTCTGCTGATTCTGAATCTAGCGTATGCAATGCTGCACAGCCTAGAATCATACCATCACGCTCAATCACACTGTAATTGTCAATCTCTTGCTCCAAACGTTCGCGTGAACGACTGACCAAAATGCCTTGCTCTTCTAGAGGCGATAGCAGCTCAATAAGACCTACTACGTCATCGATATTGGCACGACGAATTTCTTCATAGGGGTCATGGCTAATTAGCGTACCAGAACCATCACGTGTGAATAGCTCTTCTAACAATGCCCCATTCTTAGCATATGAGATGATATGCGTGCGATGGACGCCTTGTCGACAGGCCAAGCTTGCACAGTTCAAGAAATAATTGATTTCACAATTTAAATCACGATCACGTAAGAAGCGATCAACTTCGTTCGGAATCATTTCGCGTAATAAACGATCATCGTCATTGATACCCGCCTCTTCACCTAAGAAAATAAGCTTGTCAGCACCAAGCTCTACAGCAGCGCTAAGCGCCACATCTTCGGCTAATAGGTTAAACACTTCGCCAGTCGCAGAGTAGCCCATAGAGCCTAAAATAACGATATGGTCATGAAGTAGGTTGTTTTTGATAGCGTCCACATCGATAGAACGTACTTCTCCCGTCATTTGGTAGTCAACACCTTCACGGATACCATAAGGACGAGCTGTCACAAAATTACCCGATATTGCATCGATACGTGAGCCATACATCGGAGAGTTGGCCAGTCCCATCGATAGCTGAGCTTCAATCTGTAAACGAATAGCTCCAACGGCCTGTAAGATAGATGGCATCGCTGCACGCGGCGTAATACGGATGTCTTGATGTAGCGGAGATTCAATGTTGGTATCTTTTAAGTTCTTTTCGATTTGCGGTCGTGCCCCGTGTACCAGTACCAGCTTGATACCCAAGCTATGCAACAAGGCAAAATCGTGAATAAGTGTGCTGAAGTTCGCATGATTGACCGCTTCACCACCAAACATGATCACGAAAGTTTTGCCGCGATGGGTATTAATGTAGGGTGCAGAGTTACGGAACCAATGGACGTATTCAGGGTTGATCTGGGGCATGGAGCTAGTAGTCATAATGGGAGCAGTAGTCGTTAGAATAAGAAAAAGTGCGCAGCAAAAAAATGCCTAACGCTAAAGATTTACCATAGCAAAAAACGCGGTTATGAGCTATCTTTTATTTCAGCTGTATTCAAGCATTCTTATTGCCCATCGCTGATATACACAACCTCAACACTGGGTTAATGTACCCACAAACGCTTTTTGTTATGCTAAGCGCTATTGCTTTACAGATATTGAGCGAAGATAATCAGGTTAGATAAGTGAGTTCATATGTTTGATAGATTGTATGAACTATTCCACAGCGATATCTTATATACGTCGTAATGCTTTTTAACTGTTGAACAAATTATAAAAATAACTTAAGTTGCACCATCTGTGTTTTACTGATATATCAACCAGGGATAATGAAAACCATGAAAAAAAGTAACCAGTTTGCTAGCCCGTTCAGTGCTTGGAGCGGCCACCGCTTATTTCACGTTGTTGCCGGTACGCTCATCGGTGCAATGGTAGTTACACAAGCCTCAGCGATGCTGCCAACACCAGAGCAAGCGGTTGATAGCTCAATGGCTATTCAAGCAAATACCAGCAAGAGCAGCAATTCAAGTGCTCAAGCCGTTAACAGTAAAATTACAGCGTCATTGGTCAGCGTTGACGCCAACGGTCAAGAGATACTCGTCCCTGTAGATACCAACACTCGTTTGCAGTCAGGCAATGTATTGGAGTATCAAGGATATTTTACCAATACCAATGCAGATCGTGTACGCAAAATGACTGTTACGATGAGCATCCCAGAGCAGGTAGAACTATTAGAAACCGTAGCTCCTGAATTCCCGTATGGCAGTGTAGATGGCAATAACTTTTCTCGTATGCCGTTACGTACCAAAGTTGATAATCAGCTACAAGACGTCGCGCTTAAATACTATAAAGCGGTACGTTGGGACTTAGAAGGCGTAGGTCTAAATGATACCGTCGCCGTAAAATACCGTGCCCGTGTTAAATAGTTCTGAATATTTGGTTTAGCATCAATATAGTTAGCATTGAAAGTAGTTAGCACTAAAAGCTATCAATAAAAAAGCACCGCAGTTTATAGCTGCGGTGCTTTTTCGTGATGTAAGAGGATATTTAACAATCTCACTGATAAGTAACTAATAATACTCAACTACAGCGTGGCATATTGGCTACTAGATTTCTCTTGGATAAGTTGTTTGATGGCACTGATTTGTGGCGTGGTAGCTTGAGTGCCTGCTTGTATTAAACTGCGCCGCTGCCGAGTATCTATTGAACTGTTACGACCGACATTGGGAGTAATAGTAATATCCGCCCGATCCCGCTCACTCTGAGTTGATGCGGAGCGATTAGCAGTCAGGTTGGTAGCTAGAATATTGGTTTCGAGAAAACCCCAAAAATCACTCAACGAGTTAATAGTCGGTATTTGATTATTAGTATTATTACTGCCTTGAGACCCTGTTACATCTATAGCAATGACAATGTCAGCACCCAAGTCATAGGCGCTATCTACTGGTACTAAACTGACCACACCGCCATCGATATATTTTTTACCGACCTTTTCAGGAATGCGCGGGGCAATAAAAATATTGGGTACGCTGCAGGACGCTTGTACCGCAAGGCCTGCATTCCCAGTGGTAAAGACTGTTTTCTTTAGAGTGTATTTTTCTGCTGCGATTGCTGCAAAGGCAATGGAGAAGTCCTCTATGGCTTTTGCATTTACCTTATCATTAATAAAGTTTTTTAACTTAATACCTTCGATAAAACCTTGATTGGACAAGGTAAAGTCTGTGAGCTGGCTATCAGTAGTGGTCAGTGCTAATTGCTCAAGCTGGGCAGGCGTATAGCCACTGGCGTATAAGCTGCCAATCAAGCTACCCACACTTGTACCGACCACCAATGTTGGTTTGATACCGTTTTCTTCTAGCGCCTTAATGACACCTACATGAGCAAATCCTTTCGCACCGCCACCACCCAAAACTAGTGCGACAGTAGGGGTATCAATAACAGGCTCTGGTGTGGCGGGAGTAGTCGATGGTAAGGTGCTACATGCACTAATATACAAACCGAGAAAGGTTATTAAGCTTAACTTCAGTAGTTTTAGACTATCAAGAATTAGTTTGTGACGAATCAGATTGTGATGAAACTGACGAGGCAAAATAGAAACAAGCATAGAAAAACACCTCATGAAATTGCCATAATTCAAAAAATAATACATCAGTTATTGGTATGATGAGGAGAAGTGGTTTATCTATAGTAGAGGGACTATGTAGGTGCTATTTTACTAAATAGCTTAGCATAAGCAATTGTATTGTCAGCTATAATGAAATGAACCGACCTTTTTACGTACTATTGTTATCGCTATTCTGTAGTACAGGTCATCATGTGCAGCCTACTAAAAATGCTCGATTTAGCATACAAAAATTAAAAATAATATTGTTAGGATCTTTAATGCACATATCGGAGAGTCATACCTCAGCTAACTCGTCAGATCATTTTAGATCTGATATACCACTATCAGCACTAGATATGCCAGTGTCTGCGCTAGCAGGTGTGGGAGTAAAAGTAGCGGAACAGTTGGCGCAATTGAATATCAAGCGGATATTCGATTTGCTATTACATTTGCCTCGTGACTATGAGGATCGCAGTCGGCTGGTATCAATCGCCGATGTAGAGCATGGACAATCAGCGCTAATTACTGGTCACATCGTCCATGTCGATACCAAGCGCAGTGGAATGACTGTGACAGTGGATGATGATACGGGTACGATATCTTTGCGGTTTTTTAAGGTCTATCGTGGTCTGGTACAAACCATGAATTTGGGGACACGCTTACAGCTATTTGGTGAAGTTAAAGTCAGCCGTTACGGTAAACAGATACATCATCCTGAATATCAAATTATCACTGACAATACAGTCATGACCGATACGGGATTGCAGCCTATTTATCCTACTGTCAAAGGTCTACATCAAAACAAGTTGCGCACTTTGATTAAGCTTGCATTGCAAACAGTCCGCAGCCAAGGTCTGCCTATGACATTATTTACGGCTGGGGATTTTGCAGTTGTATCAGATCTGCCATTAGTGCCTTTTGAACCATCTAAATCAGCGGTGTCAGAGGCCGAATATACCGAAGATATTTTCTCGACGTTAGCACGCAGCGTACCTGATAATGCGATTGGCAATAGCGTATACAAACCCAGTCCCTCTACCTATCAGGCAGATAATGACATACATAGCGTCGCAGCAGGCATTGCTCAGCACAATGTCTATAATTTAACGATATTTGAAGCATTGGTACTGCTGCACACGCCGCCTACTTATACCAGCGCATCTCAGCAATACAAATTATTAACGCAACTCAGCGCTCGTACGCATGCTGCCTGCCAGCGCTTGATTATTGAAGAGTTGACTGCCCATCAGCTTAGTCTGCTATACCGTCGCCAACAGCTACATCAGCATAAAGCGCCTAAATGCACTACCAACAGTTCTCTTGCTGATAAGCTGTTTTCTGCACTGCCTTTTGATTTAACGGGTGCGCAAAAAAGAGTGATGAAAGACATCACTGCGGATATGGCCACCTCAATTCCGATGTTACGATTGGTACAGGGCGATGTGGGTGCTGGCAAGACGTTGGTTGCAGCAGGGGCGGCGGGTTATGCGCTCGACAGTGGCTGGCAGGTCGCGGTAATGGCACCGACTGAGATTTTAGCAGAGCAGCATCTACTGAACTTTAAGCAGTGGTTTGAGCCATTGGGTGTCGGCGTCGGTTGGCTCGCAGGTAAGCAAACGGCCAAACAGCGCCGCGAAGCTTTGGAAGCGGTGAGCGAGAATACCGTACAAATCGTCGTCGGCACGCATGCGTTGTTTCAAGAGCAAGTTCAGTTCGCTAAGTTAGGTTTGGTTATCATTGATGAGCAGCATCGTTTTGGTGTTGAGCAGCGCATGGCATTGACTAATAAAGGCGTGGCTAATAGTACGCCGCACCAACTAATCATGACTGCAACACCAATTCCAAGAACCTTAGCGATGAGTGTCTATGGTGATATGGATACCTCAATCATCGATGAGTTGCCACCGGGGCGTACCCCAATCACCACAGTGACCATCGATCGTAATCGACGTGATGAGGTGATAGAACGTATTGCGATTAATTGCGAAGCGGGCAGGCAGGCGTACTGGGTATGCTCACTGGTAGAGGCGTCTAGCGTATTGGATGCGCAGGCAGCTGAAGCCACGTATGAGGATTTGAATGAACGTCTAGATATTCGTATTGGACTGGTACATGGCAAGATGAAGTCTACCGATAAGCAAGTCATCATGCAGGAGTTCAAAGCAGGTAATCTGGACTTGTTGATTGCGACGACTGTCATCGAGGTAGGGGTTGATGTGCCTAATGCGTCGCTCATGGTTATCGAAAATGCAGAGCGTCTGGGACTATCGCAATTGCATCAGCTGCGCGGACGAGTCGGACGTGGATCGACCAAAAGCTTCTGTGTACTGTTGTATCAAAAGCCGCTATCCGAGACAGGCACAGAGCGTCTAAACGTCCTACGCGATAGTACCGATGGCTTCGTCATTGCTCAAAAAGACTTAGAGTTACGTGGACCAGGAGAGCTATTGGGTAAACGTCAAACAGGCAACGTTGGTTACTATTTGGCTGATCTAATCCGTGATGAGCAATTATTTGCCATTGCTCAGCGGTTAGCGAAGCACTTGATAGCAGACCCTGTGCGAAAAGCAGATGTTAGTCAATTGATTCATCGATGGATGCCTGAGGCAAGTCGTTATACCAATGCTTAGTGTCTAATAATCATTGATTAGTACCCAGTGTCTATTGCCCAGTATTTAGTATTGGCAAGTAGATTTATTACGTTATTGAACCTAGCTTTAGGTATAAATACATAGCATAGCTGCAACGTTAAAATTATTTATAAGACGATATTCCATCCATAGTTATTCGTTGAATACATCAGATATTCGACGACTGACTATATGCACTCTTATTTCTTTAATTTAGTCGATATGCCTTTAATATTGCACATATCTTTTGTTTAAGGTTCAATTAAATCTATGAACGCTAGACACTATACTTAAAAATAAGATGATGATTAAATATATGCTATTCTCGATAATTTGATGAACTATTATAATAATAAACAGTGCTTTAGAGAACATCGTAATACTCTCCGTAAGTAACGCTCATAGTCATATATCAGGCTATCCAAACATTGCCTCGATTGTGTGCCACTTTTTATTATTGCTGTGACTGATTGATATTTTTAGTCATGCTATATCAAGTATTTCAATATTGACTGTACCTATAGAGAGTTACCATGAGCGATTTTGAAGAAACCCATTCTAAGCCGTCAGCTGAATCTAAGTTGCCGCCATATCGTCAACCTGACACTTCACCTCAAAGACCATCTTCAAAACCACCAATATGGTTGTGGCCCGTATTGGCAGCCGTGCTAGTAATTGGTGTGCTGCTTGGCAAGTATTGGGGCAGTGATGGTAGTGTCGCTGTAGATCAATCAGCAGCTTCTAATTCTGTCGAAAACAATCAGTCAACCGGTAGCGATGCTGGTATTGAGCAATCGGTACTATCAGTAGAAACAATCAATCCAAGCCAAGATGATATCGGTAGCACGCTTAGTGCCGATGGAACTATCAATGCTAAAGATACTGCGAATGTCAGCGCCAAAGTCAATGGTGTGGCTATCGAGCGTATTTTGGTCGAAGAAGGCGACCGCGTCAGAGCGGGTCAAGTTTTAGCCGTATTCGATACCGATGCCATGGAGCAGCAAGTGCTACAGGCACAAGCAGATGTCGCAGAAGCGGAAGCCACCCTTGCCAATGCTAGCGCTGACGCTGCACGTGTGCTGCCATTGATCGATATCGATGCCATCAGCAAACAAGAGGCCGATCGCTACCGTACTTCGGAAGTCCGTGCCAGAGCTTCTTTGCAAGCATCCAGAGCCCGTTTGAGTAATCAGCGTTTGACATTAGAGAATGCAAAAGTCGTCGCTCCTGTCAGCGGTATTATCAGTGAAAAAATGGTAGAAGTCGGTCAAGTGGCAGGCGGAGAACCATTATTTACGATTATCGAAGGCGGTGTGTTGGAGTGGCGAGCAGACATAGATCCTAAGCTCATCGGTGATATAAACGTCGGTACGCCTGTACAAGTCAGTCTGCCAGGTGGTGATACAGTAATGGGGCAGGTGAACCGTATTGCACCAACCGCAGATAACAACCGCCAAATTACGATTTATGCCAGCCTAGCCGCCAACTCAAAGATGCGTGCAGGCATGTATCAAACAGGCGAGTTCATCTTGGGAAGTAGCAGTACGCAAACAATTCCGAATAGCGCCGTTGTCAGCAATGATGGTTATGATTATGTGATGCTCGTTACCGAGTCGACTACTCGAGATGATCGGTCGATGGGACGTATCAAGCAGCAGCGAGTGACATTGGGTGAGCGATTGGGCGAGAGCGTGGCAGTGTTAGAGCCTTTGCCAAATGACAGTCGTATCGTAAAGCAGGGCGGTAGCTTCTTAAATGATGGGGACCTAGTGCGTGTTGTTAATGGTTTGTCTCAAACCAATAAGCCAGTGCAGGCACAGCCATGAGCTTAAACGTCTCCGCTTATTCGATAAAGAACCCGCTCGTTGCTATCTTACTGTTTGTGCTGCTGACGTTGGGCGGTATTTACGGTTTCATGAAAATGAAAGTCCAGCAGTTTCCGGACATAGACTTGCCAGCGGTGGTAGTCACGGTCACGCTACCGGGTGCTGCGCCTTCACAGCTCGAAAACGATATCGCCAAAAAAATTGAGAACAAACTGACCAGTATCGAAGGCGTGAGTCATATTCGTACCACGTTACAGACGGGTGCGGCGACCATTGCCACTGAGTTTACCTTAGAAAAAGACATTCAAGAAGCGGTAGACGATGTGCGGTCAGCAGTAGGCGAAGTACGTGGCGATCTACCAGCTGCAGCCAACGATCCCATTATTACCAAAGTATCTACTGCTGGGTTTCCAGTGGTTACGTACTCTGTCGCTGCTGAGAATATGAGCGTGGAGGATTTATCTTGGTTTGTCGATGATACCGTTACCAAACGGCTATCTGACATACCAGGCGTAAGTACCGTGAGCCGCGTTGGTGGGTTGCAGCGTGAAATCACGGTTGCTGCCGACCCGATTGCGTTAAGTGGTCTAAAGTTTTCTATTTCGCAATTATCGCAGCAAATCGCTGGTATCCAGCAAGACAGCTCTGGTGGAGAGGCAGAAGTTGGCAATACCACTCAGACCATCCGTGTTCTTGGTGCTGTTGAGCGAGCAAATGAGCTAAACGATTTGCAAGTGGCTGTCCCTACAGGGGGCACACAAGCTTTAGGTCGTATGGCAAAAATCACTGATGGCGCAGCAGATCCAAGCTCGATTGCTAAGCTGGACGGTCAAACAGTGGTGGCATTTAACATTACTCGCTCGCGCGGTGCCAGTGAAGTTGATGTGATGGATCTGGTTGATAAAGAACTTGCCAGGCTGACTGCTGATGTTGGTAATATCAGTATTGAGAAAGTCTATGACCGAGCGACACCCATTGCAGAGGATTATGAAGCCTCATTAAGAATGCTCATCGAGGGTGGTCTGCTAGCTGTAGTCGTAGTCTTCCTGTTTTTGCGTAATATTCGAGCGACTATTGTTGCCGCGGTCGCTTTACCGCTATCGGTCATTCCAACCTTTTTAGGTATGTATCTGTTTGGCTTTAGTCTTAACATCATCTCACTACTGGCATTATCACTGGTTATTGGGGTGCTGGTCGATGATGCAATCGTTGAAGTCGAAAACATCATACGCCATCTACGTATGGGTAAGACGCCTTATGAAGCGGCGATGGAAGCTGCTGATGAAATCGGTCTTGCCGTTGTCGCCACCACTTTTACTTTGGTTGCAGTGTTTTTACCAACGGCCTTTATGGGCGGTATCGTTGGACAGTTTTTCCGTCAGTTCGGTTGGACGGCTGCCTTATCAATTTTTGCCTCGCTAATGGTAGCGCGCCTGATTACCCCGATGATGGCAGCTTATATCTTGCGACCCGAGAAAAAGCACGTCGGAAAACAAAGCGCGATGATGAAGTACTATCTCAAGATTGTATCTTGGACCCTACATCATCGCTGGCTAACCATGGGTGCAACGCTTGTTTTATTTGTAGCATCATTAGCTCTAGTTAAGCTGCTACCGACATCATTTATCCCTGACAACGATATCGATCAAACTCGAGTGGCTATTGAGCTGACGCCTGACGTGTCGTTGGCAGATACTGAGCGCGTGGCGGCGCTAGCAAGTGCTCGCATTTTGGCCATGCCTGAGGTGACCAATATTTTTACCTCAGTGGGAGAGGCGCAGGCATCGATGGGTGCGTCAGATGGTGGTGGTAGTAAGGCCGAAAACATCGCGGGCTTGGATATCGTACTTGCCCCACGTGCAGAACGAGGCACCAAGCAAGAGATAGAGCGCAAAATTAGCAAGCTGATGACCGAGGTACCAGGAGCACGGTTTACGGTCGGTCTATCGAGTGGCGGTGAGAGTGGCTATAATTTTTCATTGACCAGTACCAATCCGCAACTGCTCGAACAGACTGCACAAAAAATCATGTCTGAGATTCGAGGTCTGCCAAGTGCAGGTGCGGTAACCAGTGATCGCAGCTTGCCACGTCAAGAGCTAACGGTAACGCCAGATAGGTTGGCAATGGCGGATAAAGGGGTTACCACGCAAGATATCGCTACGACTCTACGTGTGGCGACCGTAAGCGATTACGAACAGCGACTGTCCAAGCTCAATCTTGATACACGCCAAATACCGATTGTGGTACGTTTACCTGACGTGGCTAAGCAAAATGTTAGCCAGCTAGAAGGTTTGTACGTGCCAAGTACCATGCCTGCCGGTCAAGGCGTACGTGTCGGTGAGGTTGCTACGCTAGACTTTGGCACTGGGCCTGCACAGATTAGCAGACTGGATCGAGAGCGGGCTATTAGTATTACGGTACAACCTGCGAGTGGCGAGCTTGGCGATTTGGTACAAGCGGTCAAAGCAGTTCCGACTATGCAGCAACTGCCGGCTTCAATTACTATCATCGATCAGGGCCAAGCTGAAAATATGGCTGAGCTCTTTAGTGGCTTTATCATTGCGATGTCCGTCGGTGTGGTTTGTATTTTAGGCGTACTTATTTTATTGTTTGGTCGTTTCTTACAGCCTTTTACCATTCTGATGGCGTTACCTCTGTCGATCGGTGGGGCGTTCGTCGGCTTAGTTATTACCAATAGCAGCTTATCGATGCCTTCGATGATTGGCTTTATTATGCTCATGGGTATTGCGACCAAAAACTCGATTCTATTGGTCGATTATGCGTTAATTGCCCAGCGCCGAGGGCTGGCACGTTTTGAAGCCATCGTAGATGCATGTCGTAAGCGTGCACGGCCTATCATCATGACGACCATTGCGATGGGTGCAGGTATGTTGCCATTGGTATTTGGTTGGGGCGATGCAGATCCTACTTTTAGGCGACCGATGGCAGCAGCGGTACTGGGTGGTCTGGTAACCTCTACGCTATTGAGCTTGGTTGTTATTCCTGTTGTCTATACTTTGATGGATGATTTATCAGGATGGTTTGCTAAATGGTTAGCGCCACATGGTAAACCTAGTGACCTCTAATAGTCACTTCTCATAGAGAGCCAAATAGCTAACCAAATAGTTAGCTAAGACACGACATAATAGTAGCAACGTAAGAAGTGATAAACACACTCTCAGTCAGGTCGTATATTGGTCGAACTAGAAGGTATTTTCGTGACTTTCATCAGATGGCTTTACCTTTGCGAAGAGCAATCAATAATAAAGTTGGAAGCTATACTAAAAAGTTATCTTGAGTGCATGTATTGTCGTCAAAGCAGGTGAAAAACACTGCTTTAGTGTTTGCTGAATAGAATGAACGGCTTATCGTTTTAACGGCAGGGATCAATAGCTAGTATTCATATATCGTGGATTGTTTTATATGGGTTTTGACTCCTTAACTATCTTAGCAAATGAGCGTCATTAAACTGACATTTCAATATCCTACAATCTGGATTCCTAAATGACTATCAGTGGAATCCATAAAGATGACCTCCAAATCCTTGCTAACCTTAGCAATAGCTTCCTTATCTATTTTAAGTCATGTTGCAACAGCAGCGGTAGAGTATCCAGCTACTCTTGAGTCTCACGCCATACTGCCTGCTAAAACTTTTATCGCTGCACCTTTTGATGCCCCTGAAGATCTAAAAGTCAGCGGTAAATATACCACGGGTCAATATGTCAGTGAAGTAGGGAGTGTTGAGGGGAAGTCGTATAATCGTCCGACAGGTATGAGCTTGCCGTTTAATGGACAACCTGTACAAGGTAGCTCTGGCATTAAGTATATGGACGATGGTACGTACTGGATATTGACCGATAATGGCTATGGTAGTAAAGCTAACTCACCTGATGCGATGTTGTTTATTCGTCAATACCATATAGACTGGAATACAGGGACATTTAAGCCAATTAAGACCATATTCTTCAATGATGCTGATCATGTAATGACGCACCGTATTGTTCACGAAGGAACGGAGAGTCGCTATTTAACCGGTGCTGACTTTGATTTAGAGAGCTTCCAATTTATCGATGGGGATATTTGGATAGGTGAAGAGTTTGGACCTTGGCTGCTTCAATTCGATAGCACAGGTAAGTTAAAATCAGTCCATGATACAGTGGTCGAAGGCGATATAAAACGTTCTCCTGATCATCCTGCGCTTAAACTAGCAGGGGCACCTGATGGTGACACACCAAATTATGAAACCAAGCGTTCAAAAGGGTTTGAAGGTATGGCCTCTTCACCTAATGAGCGCTATTTGTATCCTTTATTAGAAGGAGCCATATACGATCATAAGACTAAGGCATATGAATCGGTAAACGGACAGAACTATCTGCGAATCTTAGAATTTGATACGAAACGCAAGCAGTATACAGGTAAAAGCTGGAAATATATCTTAGACAGTAATGAGTATGCTATCGGTGATTTTAATATGATTGACGATACTTACGGTCTGATTATCGAGCGTGATAACCTAGAGGGCACATCAGATCTAGCCTGTTCTGATAACGCTCAAGATACCACTAAGTGTTTTGAAAATCCTGCCGACTATAAGCGTGTTTACAAAGTGGCACTCGATCAAAACAGTGATATAGCACGTAAAGTAGCTTACATTGATCTGATGAGCATTGAAGATCCAAAAAATGTGTCTAAAAAGCCACTGGTCAATAGCAAGCTTACGTTTCCATTTTTCACGATTGAAAACGTTGATATCGTAGATTCGAGCCACATTGTGGTCGGTAATGACAACAATCTACCATTTTCATCGAGTAGGCTTCCTAACCAAGCAGATGATAATGAACTGGTGTTGCTAGAAGTAAAGGATTTTTTAGCAGCTCAATAGTAGTCAACTAGCTTTACTCAAAACCTTAATGTTTACTATAAACGCTCATAAAATGTGAGCGTTTTTTTGACTAGTAAAAAACAACACAATCTCATCTGCTGCTCATAAGAAGAAACGAGGTAGTATTCTTAAATTATGCCTTTGAAAAACTTAGAACCTATCTTGTTCAGATAAAAATATAGAAAATGTGTTTACTTTTATCTAATAGTTTTGTTTCGATTAGCGCAGAAAACTCCTTGTAATTCTCAATCTTCTTAGCATGGAAGACCATCCCAAACTCTATATAACCGCCCCCTGCCGTCAATGCCGTGCACTCGAACTTAGGTTGTTTTAGTCAGGCAGTTAGCGGAAGTTTTTTAGATATGCCTCAAGGGAACAACTTACAGCAGACTATTTTAAGTGTTGATGTTTATCAGAACGTATCTTAGAGCATCACCCAAAAAAATAATAAGATTTCATACTGAGGTAACGAGATATGGGTTGTAGCCTGCTTTTTACTGCGGCGGCAAGAGCGCCCCATTTTCAGCAATTGGCTTTATCTTTTACAACACTCTGTGAATATCTCAGTTATTATTTGAAACTAGGGGTACTTTAAAATAGTATATGGAACGTAAAATACCGTTTGTTGCAAGCCTGCGTTATGTCGATAGATTTTTCCTTTTGATATTTAGTCATCCGAAAGTATTAATGTACTCAACACATCATTTAGCTAAATAAATGACTCGATGTCATTTGCAAAAAACAATATTTTAACTTTGGTATAACAATATCTAGATTAAATTAAATCTAATGAGAACTTGCATATTAATGAATTAAATAAGAAGGAACTTACTTTGAAATTATCTTTCATCGGATTAGCGATAACTTTTGTATTGGTTGGTTGTGGAGAGGAAAGTACATCGTATTCAGAACCATCAACTGATGGTGAAGTATCACCAACTGAACCATCTAATACGACCTCTTTAGCTTGCATTAACTCAACGTTGCTAACCCCAGGCACGACGATTGATCTAGAATATGCTTCAAATGGTGCTATAGATTTTGGACTTAACGATGTTCATGAAGTTGTAGAAGCAGTTCCGCAATATAAAGGCTTTAGCGATGTATTGGCTAGAAAAGAAGGTCAATCTATTGTGTATATAAAGCACGATAAAGCTGATCAATCAGTGATCACTCTAGGGCAAACTGACAGTGAGGCTGGGATGGAAGTTGATTACCAACCGAGCGGATTAAAACTAAATTATAACTTAGAACAAGGTGAGACGAAGCATTATGCAACAGTCACCATGATTGAAACAACAGCTGGCGAAATGAAGTCTTATACAATGGACACTTCATTAAAATATGTTGGTAGAGAAACCATTACGGTTCCAGCAGGCACGTTTGAGACTTGCGTATTTGAACACAAGTTTTACGTCGTTCAAGACGACGGGATAAGTGCTAATACGTTATACACTCGTTATACTGGCGTAGATAACGGCGTAAAAATCAAAGAAATAACGGAAACAACATCGTCTGAATCTGAAGATGTTGGCTTATTCGATGATACGATATTATTAGAGAAAGGAAGTATCAACGGTCAAGCCATACAAGGTTTATAGTCAGTTAACGCTCCTTGACCTCGTTCTTCTTCAATCCACTTCTGATGGTTTTTAGAGAGCATAAAAACCCCCTGCTACTTTTTTACTAAATAGTAGCAGGGGTTAATACATGAGCCAATAGGATGATACTTTATTACTCAGTATGAATCTTTATTACTCGCTCACAACGGATGTCAGCGAGTAGGTTTCTTATTCTACCGTGACTGATTTTGCCAAATTACGTGGTTGGTCGACGTCTGTACCACGCATTACAGCTACATGGTATGACAACAGCTGCACAGGCACGCTGTAGACAATAGGGGCAAGCGTCTCGCAAACATCGGGCACATATACTAAGTGCAGTCTATCTTCAGCGATCATTTGACTGGCTTCGCTAGCAAATACAAATAACTCGCCATGACGCGCATGCACTTCTTGCATGTTGGCCTTTAATTTATCAAACATACTGTCTTTGGGCGCTAGTACGACGATGGGCATGTCTTTGTCGACCAATGCTAATGGGCCGTGTTTCAGCTCACCTGCCGCATAACCTTCTGCATGAATATAAGATATTTCTTTTAGCTTTAGTGCGCCTTCTAGAGCAATCGGGAACTGTAAGCCGCGACCTAAGAATAGACAGCTTTTCTTGTCTTCAAAGCTTTCACTCATGGTCTTGATAGGACCATCAAGATTTAAACTGGCGTAGAGTTGTCCTGGTAATTGATGTAACTCACTTAGTAACGTACTTAAGTGTTCATCAGTTATGCGCTTCTGCGTGATGCCAACTTTCAATATCAATAATATCAATGCCACAAGCTGGGTGGTAAATGCTTTGGTAGATGCTACGCCAATCTCAGGCCCTGCTAACGTCGGCAAGAAAATATCTGTTTCGCGTACGAGCGATGAAGTCGGTACATTACATAATGCCAAGCTGACTAAGCCTTTTGGCGTTTGCTCCTGGATATCACGTAACGCTGATAACGTGTCAGCTGTTTCACCAGATTGTGAAATACAGATGACCAAAGTATTATCAACGACAACAGGATTGCGATAGCGGAATTCGCTAGCAACCTCGACGGAACAAGGTATACGAATAAGGCTCTCAAACCAGTATTTTGCGACTATACCAGCGTGATAACTGGTACCGCAAGCAATTACTTGTACATGACGAATACCTGATAACAGGGTCTCATGACGCTGTAAAAAGTCATCACGTAGTTTGGTGGTTTCGCCATTATCCAAAGCCATCTCGATTGTACGAGCGACAGCATCTGGCTGCTCATAAATTTCTTTGAGCATATAATGTTTGAACTCGCCTTTATCGGCGTTGTGCTGGGTTGCATCAATTTCATGTATCTGACGTTGGACTTCGACACCGTTTGCATAAACCTGAATACTATTGCGAGTTAATTTGGCGATATCGCCTTCTTCTAGATACATAAAGCGGTTAGTCACCGGCAGCAACGCCAACTGATCTGATGCGATAAAATTCTCGCCGATACCGACACCAATCACTAAAGGTGAGCCTAGACGTACAGTAATGAGCTCATCAGGGCAATCTACGTGTACGATACCCAATGCAAAAGCACCGTGCAGTAGCGGAATGATGGTGCGGACCGCTTCCAACAAGTCAGGTGTCTCTTTGTAGATATCATGGATCAGATGCGCTACAACTTCAGTATCTGTCTGTGAGGTAAACACGTAGCCTTTGGCTATGAGTTCTTCTTTTAGCTCAGCATAGTTTTCGACAATACCGTTATGAACGACCGCAATCTTGCCTGACACATGTGGATGCGCATTACGTTGCGCTGGCTCGCCATGGGTTGCCCAGCGCGTATGAGCGATACCAGTATGACCATCAAAAAATTCTGGGTTGGTAGCAACGGCATTAACCAGCGCCTGTACTTTACCCACTTGGCGCTCACGGTGTAGCTCACTATCACGGATAACGGTCAAGCCAGCTGAATCATAGCCGCGATATTCTAAACGCTTTAAGCCTTCAAGTAAGATATTAGCGATATTTCGCTCAGCAACGGCGCCTACAATTCCACACATGGCTATTCCTTAGATTTAATTTTTAGTGGTTCAATATATAATGGTATACGAGCAAAAAATTTGGTTTGTCGTTAATGATGAGTCATTAGCTTATAAATACGATGAAGCAGCACCACAAAGATTGCCGTACTGCTTAAATTGGTTCAAGAATGACTGGAATCGACTAAACTACCAATGAGCAGTTATTTTTTAGTTGGTCGTTGAAAGTCATTTTTTTGTACTTGGCGCGCACGCCCAAATGCCAACGCACTACCGTCAACGTTTTTAGTAATGACAGAACCTGCAGCGACAGTTGCTGTATCACCAATAGTCACAGGCGCGACTAAGCTAGCATTAGAGCCGATAAACGCATTGTCTCCAATGATGGTTTGCGATTTATTAGCACCGTCGTAGTTACAAGTAATGACACCAGCACCGATATTAACGCCTGTACCGACAGTTGAATCGCCGACGTAGCTTAAGTGATTTACTTTACTGCCTTGACCAATAGTCGATTTCTTAATTTCGACAAAATTACCAATCTTGCTATTATCAGATAGTACGGTATCAGGACGCAAATGCGCAAAAGGCCCGATATCAACACCAGCACCAATATCAGCGCGATCGATCACGCAATGCGGTTTGATGTAGCAGGCATTACCAATCTTGGCATTTTTGATGACAGAGCCCGCTTCGATATAGACGTTATCACCCAAGGTGCAGTCACCTTCAAACACCACATTAACGTCAATAAATACATCTTGACCAGCGGTTAACGTACCACGAATATCGACACGGGTAGGATCAGCGAACTGTACGCCAGTTTCTTGTAAGTCAGCAACTAGCTTGCGTTGCCAAGTACGCTCTAGACTAGCAAGCTGTTGACGGTTATTTACCCCTTCAATCTCAAACGTATGCTCAGGCTCAATCGCCGCGATAGTAATACCATCGGCAACTGCCATTTTGACAATATCCGTTAGATAATATTCTTGCTGCGCATTGTCGTTAGAAAGCTCAGGCAAATATTTGTGCAGTAGCGCATTATTAACGCAATAAATACCGCTGTTAATTTCTCTAATGCTTTGCTCTTCAGTATCGGCATCCTTTTGTTCAACGATGGCTTCGATATTACCTGATTGGTCACGTTTGATACGACCCAAGCCAAATGGGTTATCGACCGTCAACGTCAGCATCGACATACCATCAGTATTGGCAGTTTTTAATGCCGTTAGCGTCTGGCAGCTTACCAATGGTACGTCGCCATAAAGAATGAGACTTTGCCCTGACTTAGGTAAATCAGAAAGAGTTACTTTAACCGCATGGCCGGTCCCTAACTGCTCAGTTTGAGCAACCCAAGTAATCGATGCTTGTGTGTATTGATTGGTAATTTCTGATTTTACTTGATCACCACCAAAACCATGGACAACGATGGTTTCATCAACCGTTAGCTGATGACAAGTGTCTAGTACATGGCCTAATAAAGACTTTCCAGCCAATGTCTGCAATACCTTTGGCTTTGCCGACTGCATACGTGTGCCTTTACCGGCAGCTAGAATAATTACAGAAAGAGGTGATGTCATAATAGGCTCACAAATGTAACAAAATATAATATTGGATTATAGCGCAAAGGTTCATTCAGAAAAATGTTGTGATGTGCAGGCTTTGTAACTTGAACACCGATAATTTAAGTAAGCAAAATAATATATAAGACAGCTAAAACTGTAGTAAATACTCTGTGCGCTAATATCAAAAAGACATAAACATCATCACAATGATATAGATAACTAGCCAAATGACCGCTGCCATGATGCCTGCAATAATATCATCTAACATTACCCCAAGACCGCCAGCAACTTTCTGGTCTGCCCAGCCAATCGGTGGCGGTTTCAAGATATCGAATACGCGAAATAGGATAAAGGCGGTCGGTAGCCAGCCCCAAAACATCGGCATCATCATTAGCGACAATGTGTTTTCAGTTTTAGGAAATAAATAGGACAAAATGTAAGATAACGGTAATAAGGTAATCCACATACCTGCCCATTCATCCCATACAATATGTGGATCATCGTGTACCTGCATCAACTCAGAAGTACGCCCACAGATCCAAACACCAACCAAACAAGATAGTATAGTCAGCACTAAAAAAGGAATAAATCCCAGACTCATGAGAGGTACGCCCACAATCAGACCACCAACGGTACCCCAAGTACCAGGTGCACGGCGTGGTAAACCACTACCTAAACCTAGCCCAAGCCAGTAAATCATACGGTCAAGCACACTAGCACCAACTGGTAGAGGTGGGCAGTCATTTGCTTTACGGATATCAGGCTTAGATAAGTCGTGATCAGTCATGGATTAGCCTGTAAAGTGTTGGTAACCAGTAAGATTGGGCCATGTTAAAAACGGTGCGGGCTGAGTTGGCGTCACTGGCTGATTTTGATAAAACAGTTCAAGAGGTGAACTATCAGGAGGCTTGGTGTTTGTCGCTGTAGGGTCTGCTAGTGCAGTTACTTCACCAATACAGGTAACAGACGTGTTGCCTGTAGGCGGTTTGATATGCGCAGGCAAAGTAAATGCCAATTCATAATCATCGCCGCCCGCTAGCTGACCTAATAAGCGATCAGACAAATCGGCAGTGGATAATGTCTCACTACTCGGTAGCTTATCTAAATAGATGCGCATGCCTACAGAGCTCTGCTGACAGATATGACCAAGATCTTGATAAAGACCGTCGGAGATATCTATCATCGATGTTGCACCCATCTTTGCCAGTGCTGCACCTAGCGCAATACGCGGCGTTGGCATATGTAGACGATGCGCCAACGCTATACCTTGTGCGCTGTCAGGATGCTGTAAGGCGAAAGCAGCATCACCAAGTGTACCTGAAACATAAACCTTATCACCTATTTGCGCACCTGAGCGGTAAACGGCAGGTGTGTCTGCGGCAAGCAACCCCTGTGCGCTGATGCTGAGCACTAAGCGCTCACTGCGCGTCGTATCGCCACCTATCAGCGCCACACCAAACAGATGGCACGCATGGAATAAGCCTTTAGCAAATTCAGTAAGCCATGCTTGATTTGCTAGACGTTCAGGTAGTGCCAGCGCTAACATAATACTATGCGGCGATGCGCCCATAGCAGCGATGTCTGAGACATTGACAGCGACAGCTTTGTAGCCAATCGCAAACGCTAACTCGTCAACCTTTTGCCAATCAGCATGAAAATGACGACCTTGAACCAGCGTATCAATACAGCTAACCAAGCGTGATCCTACTGGCACCGCCATCACAGCTGCATCATCACCGATGCCTTTTTCGATACCAGGTAACGGCGCAAGCGTGGCCTGCATCTGTGAGAATATACGCTCAATCAGCTCAAACTCGTTCATGATTCATCTTAGTCTTTGGTATCGTTAGCGTTTTTCTTGCTCGCCCTAAAGTCACTGATATTTGCACTGGCTTTACTGGCGCTGCTACGTTTGACATTAGCTTTGTTAGCACTGATACGCGGCTTGTTTGATGCAGTAGGCTCATCGACGATAGCGCTTTCTTTTTCAGCAGCAGTTTCAACGCTGTCCACTGAGTTTGCTTCAACCTGCTTAGATGCCACTTTTTGTGAGGTACGTAGGTTGGCGTTGGTATCTGCTTGCACTTCGATTGCGCGCACTTCAACAGCCATTTTGTCCAGTACCGCATTAATCAATTTATGAGCGTCAGTCGCCCCAAAATGATTATTTAGCTTCATTGCTTCATCAAGCACGACCTTGTAAGGAATCTCTACACGGTTTTGTAGCTCATACGCGCCAATCAGCAAGATAGCATGTTCAACAGTATCTAACTTATCAACCTCACGATCGAGATGCTGACTGATCAAGGCATCAAGCGCTTCAATCTGCTCTGGGATGTCACGCATCATTTCATGGTAATAGCCGATATGGACGGTATGCATGGCATTGGTTGCACGCGTGCGAGCAGCAATATCATGCGGAGCGTTGGCTTTCCAGCCAAGCTTGCCATCTACATCAAAGCGGCGATCAGTGACGAGCCATTCGTATAGTCCTTGCATCGCAAAGCGACGTGCCTTACGGATAGCAGTGTGACTGGTCTTATAAGAAGACTCACTCATATCGAAGGTTTGATCACCTGCACTACTGCTCGCTATACGAGTAGCTTCAGCTTCATTGGCTTGTGCGGTTTTCGCAGCGCTGATAGCGCGCTTGAGTTGGTCAGTCATAGGGGGTCTGTACCTAAATTTTTGAGATGATACCCAGTCAAAATATGAATTGGCAAAGTAGCTTTTTAGCTTTACTGATTCAACATCTTAAAAGGTATAGAAATACGGCGAAAATTCAAAAAGTAGCCAATTTTTTTGATAGCTGGCTAGTGCTATAAGGTGCTGTTATTACTAAATAGCAGCACCCTTCAAACTGGTAAACACGAGCTTTAAAGCTTACGCTTCATCGATATTGTCATCAATATCTAGTTGTGACAAAACAGCGATCATTTCTAATACAACCATCGCAGCTTCAGAGCCTTTGTTACCAGCTTTGGTACCAGAGCGCTCAATCGCTTGCTCGATGCTGTCAGTGGTGATTACGCCATTAGCAACAGGAATATTATAATCAATAGCAACACTGCTCAAACCTTTGGCAGATTCGCTAGCAACAAAATCAAAATGCGGCGTGCTACCACGAATGATTGCGCCTAGTGCGATAATTGCGTCAAAACGATCTGATTCAGCAGCACGCTGGGCCACAAGTGGTAGCTCAAATGCGCCAGGCACACGAATAACAGTAATGTTGCTACCCAATACACCATGACGGAGTAGGGCATCGATTGCACCATCAACCAATGACTCAACGACAAAACCGTTAAAACGACCAACAACGATACCAATGCGAGCATCAGCGTTTTGATGTAGGTTACCATCGATATGAGTCACGTCGTTGCGCTGCTGTTGTAAATTCGACATAAAAAATCCTTTGCTTAATAAGCGTTCAATTGAAATATAGGCGTCAATAAATAGCTAAATAGTCTGATGCGTTCAATCGACTCGGTCGCCTATTATTTTGGCGTTGCCCTAGTTAATTGAACGAAAATAAATGGTTAGCGCTATGATAGCATTTTTTTGGGTTTTATTTGTATATTACGAGCGTGCTAAAGACGCATCTGTATTCCTTGCGCTGCCATATACTCTTTGGCTTCCAATACCGTGTACTCGCCAAAGTGAAAAATACTGGCGGCAAGTACGGCATCTACGCCGCCTTCTAGTACGCCTTCTGCTAGATGTTGCAGGTTGCCGACGCCGCCTGAGGCAATAACTGGTACATTGACGCGACTCGTAATTTGTTGCATGAGTGCTAAGTCGTAGCCTTTTTTGGTGCCATCACCGTCCATCGAGGTGACCAGTAATTCACCAGCGCCTAATTCAGCCATTTTGCTTGCCCAAGCGACGGCATCGATACCTGTTGGCTTGCGACCACCATGAGTGAAAATCTCCCAACGTGGTACGACGATACCATCAACATTGATATCAGCGACGCGTTTGGCATCGATAGCCACGACGATACACTGGTTACCAAATTTCTGCGCGGCTTCACCAACGAATTCAGGCGTAAATACGGCTGCTGAGTTAATGGCTACTTTATCCGCGCCAGCATTGAGCAAATTGCGAATATCAGCGATTTTACGCACGCCGCCACCGACAGTCAGTGGAACAAATACCGTTTCTGCCATGCGCTCAACAGTATGATAGGTGGTATCGCGCTCATCATTAGTCGCCGTAATATCCAAAAAAGTAATCTCATCAGCGCCCTGTTCATTGTAGCGTTTGGCTACTTCGACAGGATCGCCTGCGTCTTTTATATCGACAAATTGCACGCCTTTGACCACGCGGCCATTGTCAACGTCCAAGCAAGGAATGATACGCTTTGCTAACATAGGGTCTTTCACCTTATAATCAATTCATAGGCGCTAGTCTAGCAAAATCACTGCTATTTCAGGCAGGTTTTCGCAAGATTATTACGCTTTTCACCATAGTTTTATCATGCGCGATACAATTGCTGTCATTACCGCATAAATTTATCCTATTTAACCTCTTATCCAATTGCTATAAGTGAGATGTCATGTCTGTCTATACCCAGTTAACCGATGACCAGTTTGCCGCCTTTTGCCAAAGCTTTGGCGTGTCGTTTGCCCGCGCGATTCCGATCACTCAAGGTATTAAAAACTCAAACTGGTTTATCCAAACGACTGATGATATAGACGGCACCCACTCTTACGTGTTCACTTTATTTGAAGAGCGTCCGCCCGCTGATATCGAAAAAATGGCGGTTATCCTCAATCAATTAAATGGCAAACTACCAGTTGCCGCGCCGCTAGCTGTTATTGACTCGAATAGCTCGCAAACGGATGGTGATGATAAACGTTATGTCATCCATTATGAAGACAAAGCGATTACCTTAGTGCCATGCCTAGCAGGTTCACATCCAGAGCAAACCACGCAAGCGATGTGTCATGATATTGGTGCGGCGTTAGCAACGCTGCACGAAACACTACAAGCACTGCAGCCAAGTGAGCAATATGGCGTGCCTTTGTATCCATGGGCAGATGTGCGTGATCGTGAAATGCAATTTATGCCAGGTGATGAAGCCAAGCTGATGAGCGATATTTGGCGTTCTTATTCAAAATTGCCACTGGCAACCTTGCCAAAAGGTCTGTGTCACTTAGATATGTTTGCCGATAATACCTTATGGAACCTACAAAAGGGCGAAGCGCGTTTGACAGGTCTACTAGACTTTACTGAAGTCAGTGTCGAGCATTACGTGATGGATATTGCCATTACTATCAATGATTTTTGTACGACGTGGGGCGTTGCGGAACAAGGCGAGTCCGTAAACTTTGACCGTAGTAAAATGGCGGCATTCTTACAAGGTTATGAATCGATACGCCCACTAAATAACGATGAAAAACATGCACTACCTGTTATGCTAGCAAAAGCGGCGGTGATATTTTGGTTGTTACGTTTAAATGTGATTCATTACAACCGTACAGAAGGCCGTACGGGTGATAATATCATGGTCAAAAATCCTGACTTGATGAAACGTCTAGCTGCTTATCATTGGGCGCATGTCGAAAAATCACAAAATACCGTATATGTGCTATTAAACAAACAGAACAATCAGGTAGTCGGCGTATTTAGCAGCATTACGCAAGCTGAGCAAGCGCAAGAAGCATTAAATAGTAGTGAGTCTGCAATCGAAGAATATACACTGGATCAATTATCGTAAGCGTTGCTTATTCATTTATTCTGGTACCGAAATCTAGCACCAAACCTCAGAGGCGAACCCATGACCGATCAAGTTGATAACTGGCACAAACTGGTACGCTATGACACCAATATGCAAGGCGAGTTGCATGCCAACTTGCTGAGAAATAACAATATTACGGTATCGATGCAAGCGTTAAGTAGTATCCCAGGCATGAATTCAGGCGCGGTACTTTGGGTGCAAGATACGGACTTAGCAGAAGCTCAGCGCATTTTGGATACCATTCCAACTGATGGTGCTGCTCTACTTGATGAAATGAGTGATGCTGACTTTGACGCGCTATCTGCTGCTCAGAGTAATTCTACTCAAAGCAACCCGATAACAGGTGATGATTCGCTTAATAATAACAATGGCGGTAACGATTAAATGTGTCAACTCTTAGGTATGAACTGTAATACCCCAACTGATATTGGTTTTAGCTTTGCAGGATTTCGCAAGCGTGGCGGGATGACGGACAGCCATGAAGATGGTTTTGGTATTGCCTTCTTTGAACGAAGTGACTGTGTGAATAATGACGAAACGACAAATGACTCAACGGGTCTGCGTTTGTTTCATGACAATCGCCCAAGCCATTTGTCACCAGTCGCTGATTTGGTCAATAACTACCCAATCAAAGCCATGAATGTCATCGCGCATATTCGTAAAGCGACGCAAGGACAGAACTGCTTGGCAAACACCCATCCGTTTGTGCGTGAAGTATGGGGTGAGCAGTGGGTATTTGCGCATAACGGTCAGATGAATAGCGAATTTATCAAACGTTGTCAGCGTCTACAAGACAATGGCAACGCCTCACATTGTCAGCCAGTCGGCTCAACTGACTCAGAGATGGCATTTTGTTATTTGGTCAATCGCCTAAAAAGCAGCTTTAAGTCGCGTCCTGATGACAAAACACTGTTTAACTTTTTGACCACGCAATGTCGTTACCTGTCGGCTAATGGTTTATTTAATTGCTTAATCTCAAATGGTAAATGGCAGCTGGCTTATGCGGGTAGCTTATTGTTTTATCTCACGCGCAAAGCGCCATTTGGTGAAGCGAAATTGTCAGATGATGATATGGCGATTAACTTCGGTGATGTGACCACAGATACGGATAAAGTCACTATCTTAGTGACCGTGCCGTTGACTGAAAATGAAAAATGGCAACAGCTAGCGGTCAATGAATGTCTGATATTTCAAGATGGCGATGTCATCTATAAAGACAGCCCGAGCCAGCGCAAGTTTTTGACGGTTGATGAAGGGATTGCGATTGCACGAGCCGTTGGGGCGAGTGTTTAAGATGGGTGGTAAACATCTAATATTATTTAAATATAACCCCCGCAACAACGCTTAAACTTCTCACCTGATCCACAAATGCACGGTTGCTTTTGCGTAACAGTCATCGCAACCGTCGGATCTAAAAAGTACCAGCGTGCATCGTTACTAGCCTTGCTTTTTACCTTTACAAAAGCAGATAACTCATGATGCGCCTGTACTTTTTCTTCTAAACTGACTGTATTATCTTTGGTATTAAAATAAGCCTTAAACTTAACCTGCGCATGACGTTTACCCAGCTTTGGCGTGTGTTTTACAATCTCTAGTCCTGCCCAGTGCGTTTCTTTTGCCCAATTTTCAATTGCTGCACCATCAAGTAACGCTTGCTGTGCAGGCAGTGTGGTCTCAACGATATACTCTGGTTTCACCAACACAAAGGCACTATAGCGCGACCGCATAAGCCGCTCGGCTGTCTCCGCTTTTATACCGTCTGCTTTGTCAGCATCATCATTATAAAAAGCATCATGATAAGGCTGACAGCAGTCTTGATAGGATAGTGGAGCGTTTGCCGTCTCTGCTGTTGGATTGGTTTGGCACGGGCAAATATTTAGGGAAGGTTGCATGTTTTACTCTAATTTTTGTTTGGGCTTATTCGTTTAGGCTTAATAGTCTTATGATAACTTTATTACAGTATGCTTTTTATCAATTCTGGCAATATACCAACTTTGAGCTGCGCCCATGCAGAAGGGTCGCTCAACCGTGACCAAAACATCTCAAAAGGCGGAGCGGCATATACCAGCAACGCAAGGATAGTATATAAGAGCAGGTACCACCATTTGTCTTTTGGCTGATAAAACTTCATCGCCGTGCCCGATGAGCGCTTCATTTTCATATTAGATAAATTGACGCTATACAGCTCGTCCAATGATAAGTGCACCATCGCGCCACCAAATAAGAATAGACCATAAAACCAGCTAGTAGTCAGTGGTAGGTGCAATCCATAATAACTTAGGCACGTCAAACCCAGTCCCAGTATCGCCATGTACGGCACAGAGTGGATGACACCGCGATGCACAGTCATCGTCGTAAAAATATGGAAGACGACATAGCGCATAAAACCGTAGCCTGCCAGCCACAATATCATTAAGGCGAGTAAGCTCAAATCACTACGCCAGTGCATGACTAGACCAAAGGCAAAGATAAACGAGGTGATATTAAAACCGAGCTTAATCGGTGTTGAATTATCAGAATCTAAGTCAGGCAGCAACCCACCGATAGTACCAAGCGCCACACACACTAAAAACCCTGAATCATCAACCAATCCAGCTTTATAAACCGTCAAACTTAGTGTGCCGCTGACCATAAATGCGACATTTAAGTGGGTATTGAAATTTGCCATAAAACTCATTCATCCATAGCGCTCAAAAAGTCCTTCCGAGCTGCATATCTAGCAGTAAAAAAGCGCACCATGATACCATAGACCGTCTATACGTCTAATAGATATAGTCCGTAAGAGAGAGCTTCTATGCCTGCCAGTGATTTACCCGCTACACTCAATTCCGATACTCATACCAAGCAGCTACCTGTAGTAGAAGGTCAGCTCGATAACAGCTTTGCTGAGATTGATTGGCAAGCGCCTTGGTTATCGCATATCACTCAGTTGAGTCACATCAGCAGCACGATTGAATGCCTTAGTCGCTCAAGCTCGCAGAGAGATGATTTGAATGGTTTGGATAATGTGAAAAGCCTAAATAAGCACGATATAAATGCTTCCGATATCAATACGCCTGACACGATTGCCAAAGTCTTAAAAACAGCGATGGCGCAGCAGGCTGATCACTTGCAGCAGCCGTTACCGCATACCAAACCTGCCCATGACCACAAATTTCAAACGC
>NZ_JBQSVH010000027.1:0-32843 GCF_052376135.1 Psychrobacter sp. AOP7-C1-14
TAGTACAAGGTGACGACACCTTAACCCAAGCGGACTTTATCGCTTCGTTAAAAGGGGACAAAGGCGATCCGGGCGAAGATGGTCTAGACGGTGATAACATCCCATTCGTTAATATCTTAGAAGGAGATGATGCTTACATCTCTGGTTCAGACTTGAATGAGGAAGGAAAGGTTGATGTAGCTATTGCCCTACCAGATGACGCTCAAGTAAATGACACTTTAACAGTCAATGGTGTTGATACAACTATCACTCAAGATATGATTAATAATGGCTTTATTACTTCTGTAGATGTACCAGATAGCGGCACATTATTCGTCAGAGCGACTGTGGAATACGCAGATGGCAGTCAATCGGGTACTGGTAAAGATTTTGCTAGAGTTGGTCTCATTGCTCGAGATGATGCCGATGAGCTTGAACTAGGTGATTTACAGATAGCTCAGACCCTTCTTTATAGCAACGAGACATACGATTTACTCAATTTAGCAGAAGGTACCAATGGATCAGAGGGTGGTCTTGGTTTTACAGTTAGTGAGAGCTCTAACGGTACTGTTGGTATAGAGGTTTCACAGTCTGCATTAGTGACAGTAGCTGATGCTATCCTCATAGAAGTCTATGACAGTAATGGTGATCGTATTTACATTGGTGCAAATAACGGTAGCCCGCTTATAGGTAATTTGGTAGGTATGGAGCTATTAGGATTAACAGGTAATGATACATTGACGGCCACGGTATCTGGTTTAGAGCCTGGTGACTATACGATAGTCGTACGTAACGATGAAAGTGCCTTGGAAGCTTTGGTCAATGACCTCACATTGGCAGAGTTGGGTGAGGCTGGAGTGATACTAGGTCCTGATAACCAAGCGGCCGTACTGGATGCTGTCGAAGCGTCACTAAACGGTTCTCTTGGATTAAGTTTGGGAACGGTTGTTACAGGCGTCCTCGAGGGTGTTTTAGACTTAACCACAGACATAGGTGTTGGTGAATTAGTTAATATCATTACAGATAATGCTGTGATAAATACCTTGCTTGGGGGTGTTGTAGATCCTCTGCTCAATGCAGTTGCTGATGCGCTGCTGAGCAATACAGTGACGCTACTTGAAACTACTAATATCACTGCGACATTGACTGAATTTGATTATGCCGATGACACGGCTGTCACAGGCAATGTGATAGATCCCGATGTTGGTTCTGAGGGCGAAGATGGTGAAGATACTGTCACAAGCGCCACGACACTCACTGCGATAACTAGTAATAATGTTTCAGAGTCAGTACCAACCTCTACAGAAGTTGGCGGTGTGGAGGTATTCACTATTACAGGTCAGTATGGTGTGTTAGTCATCGATGAAAATGGTGAGTATACCTATACGGCAAATGGCGACTATACATCGGCAGGACAAACCGAAATATTTACTTATACCATTGCTAATGGTAATCGTAGTGATATGGCAGAGCTGGTTATCGAACTCGCCGTTGATACGACTCCACCAGACGCGCCGACCATTAACACTCCAATCGCTGATGATAGCGTAGTGAATAGTGATGAATCTGAAAATGGCTTTACTGTCACTGGTACGGGCGATTTTGGCGATACCATCACCCTGACTGATGAAACGGATGATGTCATCGGCACGGCTATTGTAGATATCTCTGGTAATTGGAGTGTTTTAGTTGACCAAGCAGATGTGGCTGCAATGGGTGAAGGTTCTGAGACCATTACAGTCATCGCCACCGATCCTTTTGGAAACGTGAGTGACCCTGCTAGTGTGGACATCGATGTTGATACCTTGGCACCTGCCGCACCAACGCTTAATGTGAACGAAGCAGGTACTGAAATTACAGGCGAAAGCGAAGCGGATGCCTTTGTAGAGATAGATGTCGATGGCGATAGTACAGTGGATTACAGTACCACTGCTGATGGAAATGGCGATTACGTCATTGATAGCAGTGCAGATCCGTTAATCAATGGCGAAACAGTGACCGCTACAGCGACCGACGCGGCTGGTAATGAAAGTGATCCTAGTACGGTCGAAGTACCCATTAAGTTGGTTGCAAATGATGATCCGGCTGTCGCTGGTCTTGACGTGACGCCGACTAGCTCGACTACCACCTCTGATGATGATTCTAGCTTAAAGAATGAAGAAACATCAGTACTGAATCTGCTTGGTATAGGGAGCTTTGAAGTGTCAGTTGATTTTACTGTTGCTGCAAATAATATAGGCTCTGCGGAAGTCAACTTCTCTTCCACAGGCATAGCCAATGTATTGGACAACGGTAGCTTGGTGCTTCAGAAGAAAGATGGCAATGGCATTTATGTCAACGTCGACAGTGCTGCCAGTGCAACTGGTTTACTCAATGTGCTTGATCTGCTCGGTGACGGCGTTCCTGATGGTTACACGTTATCTGGTCTGACTGCGGGAGACTATCGTCTAGTAGGTTCCGTGAATCCAGCAGTCGGTCTTATTACAACTGGCACCTTAGAAGTAGTTACGCTAACTGAGACGTCGATAACAGGAATTGATGATATACAAGCCGTAAACGCTACTGGCAATGTCATTGATGAAAACGACGTGTCAACCAATGACACTGTGGTAACCACTGTCAATGGCGGTCCTATTAATGCTAGTGGCGATACTTCTATCACGGGTACTTACGGTACATTGCTCATCAACGCAGACGGCGATTACACCTATACGCCAACTGAGGATGCCAGTGGTATCGATAAAGAAGACGTCTTCAGTTACACTATCGAAGACACGGAAACAGGCAGCACTGACAGCGCAACACTCACGGTCAGTATTGAGAGTGATTACCCAGCGGTCGATTTCCCAATCGATGCCGTAGATGACTTCGCTACCGCCGAGCTGGTTATACATCCAGAAACGGTAACACCGCAGGTGACTCTTGCTGATGGTCCAAAAGGTGTAACAGTACTTACCCCTCGGACACTTACTGATGAATTTGATATTGCCGCAGGTAATATAGGGTCAGTATCATTTACTGTTGTTGCGGCGGGTGTTTTACCTACTACGACAGTACGTCTAGAAAAGTGGGATAGTGGTAGCTGGGAGACGGTCACAGAGGGTGTTACTACCGAGTCCTTGTCAGCTGTGGGTTTGCTCGGCAACCGTGTGGTGCTTGCGGCAGAAAACCTAGAGCCTGGGACTTATCGTGCTTATGGTCGAGGATCTGGTGTAGCAGCCTCAATTGAGATGGAAGGCGTTGTTACCGAAATAACCCCTAATGAGCCAGGAATTTATGACTCCATAGTAGCCTCGGGCAATGTAATCAGTGAAAACGATGAGGTCACGCTATCGACTGTTGTTACAGAGGTAGAAGGCGTTTACTTCACGGGCAGCACTGATATCGTTGGTAGCTACGGTACATTAACGATGAATGCAGATGGGTCGTATTTCTACACCCCTAATCCAAACGTCAACGTCATCAACCAAGTAGAATCGTTTGAGTACACTATACTTGATGATTATGGTAATACAGACACCGCCACACTAACCATTAACATCACCAGTGACTGGGCATCTCCAGCATTAGAGCCAACTATCACTACTCCAATAGCTAGTGACGATGTGGTAGACGGAGACGAGGCCGAGAACGGCTTTGACGTGACAGGTACAGGCGAAGTGGACGCCACTATCATATTGACTGATGAAGCGGGTAATGTAATCGGTACTACCATTGTTGATGCTGCTGGCAACTGGAGTATCCCAGTTGACCAAGCCGATGTAGATGCTATGGGTCAAGGTCTTGAGATGCTAACAGCGACAGCCACGGATACGTCAGGTAATGTAAGTGATCCAGTTACAGCTGATATCACTGTCGATACCGAAGCAGCCATTGAAGTCACGGTGAATGATTTAACAAGCGACAATGTCATTGATGCTGCTGAAGCGGGTGCGACTGCGACTGTCCAAGTGAGTGGTACTGTAACGGGCGATTTCCAAGTTAACGATACTGTTACTCTGACTGTCAACGAGGTTGACTACACGGCTAATATAGATACTGCTGGTAACTATAGTATAGATGTAGCGGGTAGTGAATTGGTTGCCGACGATGACAATGAGATTGGGGTGGGCGTAACAACGACTGATGTGCTAGGTAATATAGGCACAGCGAATACAGTCAAAGAGTACATGCTAGGCCCAATAGCTGTAGATGATACAGCCTCTGCTGAACTCGAAGTAGCTACTGTAGGTGGTGGTATTATTGCAATATCAACTAGTGGTAATGTCATGGGTGAAAACGACATAGTAACTTCAGGCACTGTGGTCTCAGAAGTCAATGGTGTGACTATCGGCGTAGCGACACTTATCCAAGGCGATTACGGTCAATTAGTTATAGGCTCGGACGGCGCTTATACTTATAAGCCGAATAATACAGACACCAGTGGGATCAACCAAGTAGATGAATTTGAATATACTATAGATGATGGTAATGGCTATACCGATATAGCTACCCTCAGTGTAACAATTGAAAGTACTCCATCGGAACCAGTCAGTGCAGGTATGAATGCTAGCAGCTTTACACTTGTTGACGATATTGACAATGCTATTGAGCTTCCTGATACATCGCTAATTACCTCAAATGGTGGACTCGATACCTTTATCTTTGAGGGTGCAGATCAAGTTATTAGTCTGTCTGATATGATGCAGCCTGATATCATTGACATTAGTGGTGTCGGTGCTAACACTTTGAATGTAGCAACCAACGATGTTGAATCAGATATCTATGTCAAAGGTGATAGCGATGATACGGTTGATCTAGAAGGCGATAGTTGGTCCAATGTTGCACAGACTACTTTAGAAGGTGATACTTATAACGTATGGCAATCAGGTACTGACATCTCTACACAGGTTTATATTGATACGGATATTACTAATGTTATCTAATAACAAATAATTAAATTTTAGTCTCTAAAACGCTTCCAAAATGGAGGCGTTTTTTGTACTACCTATTTAATTAGTTTTAGATATGAGACATAGGTAATCAGCCTAAAAAACTTTAGAGCAAGTAATTAAAAGATAAATAATTTTTTATCAGAATTTGGATAGTATATTCTATGTTCTTTTAACTGATTTTGATTCCACAGTATTTAGTTTACGGTGGTAAAGCGAATTTTAGAGGCTATTTTGTTATTACTTATTCTATGTTTTGAGGAGCTAATTTATGCAAGATATCTTTTGTTCAGTGTTACACTATTTACGATGAATAAATAAATTTCCGTTATTGAGATTTTCACTCTTTTTTATACATTAGACTTTACAAGGTAATTATCTTATTGCCTTATAAACTGAGGTTTAATACAGTAGTATTAAATATATATTCCAGCGTGTGTTAACAAGGATGGTTACTGAAAAAAATATGAAAAATTCGTCAAATCCTAAGCAGCGAACTCGTAGTATGTTAGTACGCCATATGATGACTGCTTTAACGTTTGGTATCTTGTCTACCATGACTGCTCAAGCAGCGGTAGAAGATTTACAAATCAATAACTTGGTGGCGCAGGCCATTCAAACACATCCTTTAGTAGGCTCCGCTCGAGCGAGTCAAGAAGCGACCACTGAGGGTATTAATGCGGCCAAATTAAACCTTTTGCCAACCCCAAGCGTGAGCTCAGGTTATGACAGAGACAGTGACTTTATATCGGAGGTCACTATTCGCCAGCCTCTATGGACAGGCGGTCAGCTTACCGCTGATGTCAATCAGGCTATATTTGATGATAAAGCCGCGGTCGAGTATATCTATGAGCAGCAAAACTCAGTAGCCAAAACGACGATTGAGGCGTGGCAAAGTTATATCCAAGCAGTCGCCCAGCAAAGTGTTTATGTTGAAAATATAAAAGAGTTGGACGATTTTGAAGCTATGATGCAGCGCCGTGTTGGTCAAGGCGTGTCGGCTCGTATTGAACTTGATCTAGTAACCAATCGCATCTTACAAGAACAGACCTCTTATCAAGCTGCAGTTGAACAGCAACGTATTGCTGCTGCTAGGCTAGAACAAATCATTGGTCAGCCGTTATCTCAAATGAGCGTAACGAGCATACCGAATATCAAAGTATTGGCTGAGCAGGCCAAACGTCAATCTGTTGATTTTGAAAGAATGGCCTTTGATAGGGCAGGATTTTATAATCCTACCGTCGTAAAAAATCATTTTCAAATCGAATCTGCTAAGCAGGGTGTTGAGTCTCAGCAGGCAGCAAGATATCCGACCGTATATGCTCAATACGAACATGTTTACTATCATGAAGATGATGAAAATGACGGACAGTTTTCAGTAGGTCTGAGCTATGAACCAGGAGCAGGATTTTCCAACTTTGCGCTAGCCCGTGCATCGCAAGCAGAGGTCAATAGCTTGATACAGAATCAGGAAGCGGCGCGACGTAATGTTATAGAAGAAATCCAAGTACAGTATCAACAGTTTATTAGTGCTAAAGATCGAGAGACATCATTGATTGCTGCTGTAGCAGGTGCCCAGATTGTGGTCAGCTCTTATCGTCGCCAATTCATTGCAGGACGTAAATCATGGTTAGAAGTGCTCAATGCTGTACGTGAGCATAATGATTACCAAGTCCAGCTAGTGCAGACCCGAGCAGAGATGTTGGGGTCATTTTATAAGTTACAAGTAGATTTTGGCGTTATGCAATGGCAACAGTTTTCTCGTAATCGTGAGCCAGTGAGTTTATTTAGCCCGATAGGGTCTGTCAAACAGTGGCTAAACAAACAAGATAAAAACAAAGCTGGTCGCGAGTTTGGTTATGGGGATAACATTACAGATGAATACGTCAATGTCAATTTACCTGTCACAACAGAGCAAAGCTTGAACAATGGTGAACATCTCATGTTAAATGATGATTACAGTATTACGCCGATAAATGAACAAGACGACATGACAAATAATTAAATCGTAAAGTCATTCAACCAGGCGTAACCTATCCTACATATGCAACCATCTAAAATACTAAATAAGCGATTAATATGAGTGCACAATTACAAAAGACACCGTCTCAGTCTGTTGATCACCATGAGCTGCAACACTCAGAGCAGGTCAATCTGACCGAAACGTTGACTGATGCGATTAAGCATTTACTCGGACAGCAAGGCTATCCAGTAGACAATATACGGCTCCATGATGTTGTTAAACGTCATAGTGAGCAGTCGGATATACAAGGTCAAAGCATTCATGAGCTAGGCGGTGTCATTGCAGTGCTACAAGGCATCGGTATAACCGACACGCCAGAAATACTAGAGCAACCTGATGCCGCTTTTTTACCATTACTGGCATATCGCTCAGACATGGGTTGGGGCGTGATCGATAGCCAAACACCACAAAAAAGCTGGAACTTTAGACAAGCGAACCAGCAGGTACATACGCGCGCCGAAGAGTTGACTTTGGTCATGCGTATTCGTCTAAAAGAAGATCATATTAAGCAGCGAAAAGCCTCATTTTCTGATCTGTTAAAATCTGATTTGGGTAATTATAAAGGTATTTTAGCTGAAGCCGTCATAGCTACTTTTCTGATTAACATGCTGGCATTGGCCGTTTCTCTGTTTTCTATGCAAGTTTATGACCGCGTCATTCCAACGCGTAGCGAATATACGTTGATCATTTTAGCCAGTGGCGTTTTCTTAGTGATTATGTTTGAAGCGTTTATGAAGTTCTCTCGCTCAAGAATCATGGATAAGGTTGTCGTCGGTTTAGACCAGTACCTGTCTCGAGAAGTGTTCCAACGTTTGCTTAAAGTACGTATCGACCAAATGCCGGGGTCAGTTGGCTCTATGGCGGCGCAATTACGTGGTTATGAGCAAGTACGTAGTTTTTTTACAGCGAGTACGCTTTTTGGTTTAGTCGATTTACCCATGACTATCATTTTTGTCAGCCTAGTGGCTTTTATTGGCTCACCACTAGTGGCTGTTGTGCCAGTGATAGCAGCAGTTATCGCTATTACGATGGGACTGGTTGCTCGAAAACGCATCGATGCCATCGCATCAGAGGGTGCGACGGCCTCTTATTATAAGACAGGTTTGCTAGTAGAAGCTGTGGAAGGCGTTGAGACAATAAAGGCAGGGGCTGGCAGTTGGAAGTTTCTTTCACGTTGGCTAGATGTGATGGATGTCACTATCAAAAACGATTTGGATATGAAGCATGCTAATGACAACTTAACGTATTTCACGCAGATGCTACAGCAAGTAAGCTACGTTGGTATCGTGATAGTTGGGTCGTTTGTCGTTATGCAAGGTGACATGACAATGGGTGGGCTGATTGCCTGTTCGATACTTGGTGGTAGGGTGTTGGCGCCTGTTATGGCAATACCCAATCTACTAGTGCAGTATGCTCATGCCAAAGCCGCCAAAATGAATATCGAGAGTCTGTTTGCACTAGAGCAAGACAACCAAGGCGTTGCGTATCCATTATCACCTACGCATATAAAAGGAGCGTACCAGTGCGATGGATTGTCGTTTAATTACCAAGGCAACGATCGACCAGCCATTACGGTTCCGCAACTATCGATTAAGCCAGGAGAGCGTATAGCGATACTTGGGCCTATTGGTTCAGGTAAATCTACCTTGCTTAAGGTATTAGCAGGATTGTACGCCCCTACGGAAGGGCGCGTATTGTTAGACGGACTTGATATACATCAGGTCAGTCGTGAGACACTTAGTGAGCGCTTGGGTTATCTGCAGCAGGATCATCGATTATTCCAAGGAACGTTGCGTGAGAATCTATTAATCGGTATGGCAGCGCCCAATGACGACGTTCTTCAAGATACCTTGAATAGAACAGGACTAATCAACTTAGTATCCAGCCATTCGAGCGGCCTTGATCTACCTATCAGCGAAGGGGGTAAAGGCCTATCAGGTGGACAAAAACAACTAGTAGCGTTTACCCGTTTGCTGCTGACTAAGCCAGATGTATTTTTGCTAGATGAGCCAACGGCTTCTATGGACAATCGACAAGAGCAGCGTTGTCTACAAGTGCTACGTCAGGAGTTAACGAAAGGGCAGACGTTTATTGTGTCTACTCATAAGACGGCATTGCTAGACTTGGTAGATCGGCTGATCATTATGGATAACCAGCGTATTATCATTGATGGTCCAAAACAAGCGGTACTTGATGAGCTCAGAAAAAATGATCAAGCAAAAAATAAAACTACCGTACAGCAAAAAGATAGAATCGTTAATAAATCCAATCAACCGTCAAAAGAAGGTGCTGAAGAAAATAAGCCTGCTACCTCTAGAGTAAGAAATATCAGTGTGAAACCTATCAAAGCTAAACATTCAACAGATGATCAAGGGAAGTAGGCATGTCAGAATATAAGTACACACCCACCAAGCCCAAGGTGAATCGTTCAAGGTTGAGTATTTGGATAGCATTAATCGGGATTGTCATTTTAATTGTTTGGGCGTCATTTGCCAAGATTGACCAAGTGACCCGTGCGCAAGCAACGGTGATTGCTAGTGCTCGAACGCAGGAAATCCAAGCGTCAGAAGGCGGGGTCTTGACTCAGCTGGCTGTCACAGAAGGTGAGGAAGTTAAAGCAGGTCAGTTACTGGTAGTGTTGGAGGAAGAGCGTGCTAAAGCGGCTGTTGATAATTCTGCCTCTAAAACGGCCGCATTAACTGCTAAGCTAGCAAGATTAAACGCTGAGATTTTTGAAAAACCGTTGGTGTTCCCTAAAGGGATAGATGACTATCCTGAATACGTGCAAAACCAAAGGGCGCTATACAATAGACGTCGTCAAGCTATCAATGAAGAAGTTTCTTCTCTTCAGAAAATGTTGGTGCTGGCACGTCAAGAACTACGTATGAATGAGCCTCTATTGAAGTATGGCGATGTCAGTCAGGCTGATGTCATCAAACTGAGCCGTCAAGTTGCTGATATTGAAGCGCAGATTAATAACAAGCGTAATAAGTATTTTGAAGAAGCACAGGCTGAAATGACAAAGGCTCAGGAAGAATTAGATACAGAGCTTGAGCAGTTGCGAGATCGGGCACAAGTGCTTGAAGAAAAGCGCTTGATGGCTCCCACAGAAGGCAAGATTAAAAATATTAATGTGACCACTATTGGTGGTGTTGTTAAGCCCGGCGAGATCATCATGCAGATTCTGCCAACCAGTAGTGACTTGGTTATAGATGCAAAGGTCAGTCCTGCTGATATTGCTTATGTTAAAGAAGGTCAAGAAGCGACAGTTAAGCTTGATGCCTATGACTATTCTATCTTTGGAGCCATGAAAGGTACAGTCAACTATATCAGTCCAGACACGTTAATGGAAAAAACACCTGAAGGCGAAGAGCCTTACTACCGTGTATTGATTGTGATTAATGGTGCTGAGTTTAAGGGGCGCGGTGATGAGATTGTCATCAAACCTGGTATGACCGCCTCTGTCGATATTAAGGCGATGGAACGCACAGTATTATCTTACTTAACTAAGCCAATTACCAAAACCTTATCAGAAGGTTTGGGTGAGCGTTAATAGTTTAACAGTGAATATTTATCAATGAGATTAAAAACCCCCAATAATTAACTGGGGGTTTTTATATATAAAAGTATAGGGCCCAATGATGCTGCTACTTATAACTTTTATAGAATTAGTTGGGATTGTCAGGAGAGTTTTGGTTATCTTTGATGTTTACCTTATTTCTTAATTGTTGTTGCTCGTCAATTTTCTGCTGGTTACGCTTTTTAACTTCATTGATGGCGGCGCTCAACTGATTATTTATTGCTTCTACTTCAGATTTTGCTGAAAGGTAGTCTTTATCTATTTCGACGTTACTTTTTTGAGCAGGAACGTCTATATCCAACAAGCTTGCATTATTTTTAATCTCTTCCAATTTATCATCAGTGTTTGCAACTATAAACTGGGTTTCGTTATCTGTTTGAGTATTTGACGTATTTTCTTTTTGCGTAGGAGTATCGATTATCTGAGCTGACTCTTTCGATGTAGCAGCGGATTTTTTGGGTTTATTATCGATGTTATTTACAGCTGGAGAAGGGGATGCTTTTGTGCTCTCTACTTTTGCTATTTGCTCATCACTACTTGTTGGTTGGGATGCCTCAGGCTTATTAACAGTCTCAGGTTGTTTATTGACGGTTTCATTTACATTGTCACTAGTGTCAGCCGATGTCTTAGTGCTAGTGACAGTAGTGGCATAGATTTTTTCAGGTTCAGATAGAGTTACATCGTTGATAGCTGCTGGTTCAGTCGTGCTTATTTGGCTATCAGCCACTTCTACCGAATCGGTTTGCTGGGTGTTGAGGTAAAAAACAAGGAAAACCCCAGCATGTACTAATACTGCAAGGCATAACGCCCAAAACCATTTTTCGCGAAACTTCATCATTATATGGCTTTACCTCTATCATATTAGTACACGTGCAACTCATCTTGAGGTTATCAAATAATAAGGATTTTTGGTATAGACAATATGCTAAGCCTGCTCAATATTATCTTCAGTTTCAGATTCTTTATTTCCAGAGTTGTTGGTCTCAAAGTCAGCTAGCATTTCTGTGATTAGCTGATCTTTTTGATGCCATACTTGTTCTACCCAGTCAAACATCTGCGCTTTTATCGCTTCATCTGTTTCATAGCCGCCTTTTTTGATCGCAGTAAACAACTCTTTAGGTATCTCAATATGTCGCACGTCGACCCCTAGACGTTTGATGTTACCCTTCCATAAATCGCTATAAGTAGGTACACCGTCAGGGTAGACAATCGTCATGTCCAAAATCCCATCGATTTCTTCCCCTAATGCACTCATAGCCAGTGATAACCCGCCAGCGCGCGGCTTAAGTAAATGCTTATAAGGAGATTTTTGTTTATCGTGTTTGCTAGGGGTGAAGCGAGTCCCTTCTAGATAGTTTAATAGCGTGAAGGGCTTGTCTTTGAGCAACGCACACGCTCGTTTCGCTTCTTCGATATCCTTACCCTTTAGAGCGGGGTTTTTGGCGATGGCTTCTTTTGAGTGTCGACGCATCATAGGAAAGTCGAGAAAGTAAAAAGCTTGACCAATGACGGGAATATATATGAGCTCAAACTTGGTAAAAAAACGTGTCAACGGTAAACGTTTTTCGCTGATATATTGCACGATACTGGTATCAACCCATGACTGATGATTACTAACCAGTAGATACTTACCGTTTGTATGCACATCATCAGGTAAGTTAATGCGCCAGTCTTTGCGCGGTAATACGTTATCGATCAATGCGTTGTTGCTGTTAATCCAATAGTTCGTCACATCAATAACAGCTTTGTCCGCGATGGCAGCACCAGTGATAGCTTTAGTCGCACCCATTACCCAGACAGGTAGACCGGCTAACATGCTATTAAAAGTGATAACGCTGGTTGCAGTGGTCAGCGAGGCAGCTTTGCCCAATTTTGGAGTGCGTTCATGTAATTTTTGAACGATTGATTTCAATCGCATATTGAGTCCTTTTACTCATACCTATGATGAGATATTGATAATGTTACTGCATGATTTTAGCAGGAAATCAATCTCAGTGTACGAGTGTTAACAACAAATAATAAACAGTACTGTTCAAAATATCTTTTGAAGAACGAATGGTACTGAGCAAAAGTATTTCATTATAGAACCAAGATATATCCAACTTAACTACTCTAATGGACAAAAAGGACAAAAAAAGGGTGTATTGAGGATTTTTCTCAATACACCCTTAGTATTTAAAACATCCGATTATTCGAATGAATTAAACGTTATCAATTTACTGTCCGTGCATACCACGGATAGGGTAATTGTTTTCTGGGTTTCTAACAAAAGCTAGACCGTTTGCCAATGATTCAAGATCTGGCCTAGAGAACGGTGCATTCGAGATATCAACAATATGTACTTTTCCTTCAGCATTGATAACGAACACAGCAGGCTCAGCAAAAGGATGATCAGTTTCTTTTTCTGAACGTGGATCAGAGATATATAGACCTAGTGTATTCATCTGTTCGATAGTTAGACCATAAGCCATCGGGAAGTTAACGTCTATCTGCTCTAGATGACCTTCTAACTGCTCTTTGCTATCAGCAGATACTGCGATAATATCGACACCAGTGTTATAAAAAGAGTCTTTCATAGTCTCTAAAGTATTTAGGTACTTTGTGCAGATTGGGCAGTGTTTACCGCGGTATACAACGACCAGTTTCCAGTCATGACCGTTCTCAGGTTTGCCTAATGAAGTCGTCTCACCATTTAATACTTGTACTTCCATTTCAGGAAATGTAGTACCAGCTTGAATTTTTTGAGCATAATCTGTTGACATAGTTCTTATCCTTTTTGATAGTGTTCTTTTGGTTATTTCTTATTTAGCAGCTCTACATTAACAGTCCTAAGTGCAAAAGTGTTGAATGTTTACAGTAGTCCCAAGTAGTAATAGGAAAAGTTAACATTACCTTTGAAATTGCTCAACAAGACTATTTAAGTAAGCCAGTAAGTAATAGACAAAGCGTCTATTTTTTTGCTTCTTCAGTTGCCCTAGCATCTAATTTGTCTTGAGTTTTTAGCTCAAAGTCTGAGGCATCATGACGTTCATGCAATTGCTCAGCAGGTTCACCCCAAGTACGGTTCACCTTGCGACCACGTTGTACAGCAGGACGCTCTAAAATCTCTGTTGCCCAGCGACGTACATTTGGATAGCTTTCAACTTGTAGGAACTCTCCTGCTTCGTATGCTTGACCTAGTATGAGATTACCATACCAAGGCCAAGTGGCTATATCTGCAATCGTATACTCATCGCCACCTAGATAGCGATTTTCTGCAAGCTCTCGTTCTAGGACATCTAACTGTCGCTTTACTTCCATTGTGAATCGATTGATAGGGTACTCAAACTTTTCGGGCGCATAAAAATAAAAATGTCCGAAACCGCCTCCCAAGTAAGGAGCAGAGCCTTGTAACCAAAACAGCCAGTTCATCACTTCAGTGCGTGCTGCTGCATCTTTAGGGAGTAGTTTTCCGAACTTTTCAGCCAAATAAAACAAGATAGAGCCACTTTCAAACACTCGGCTACCAGTCTCCGTATCCAAAAGCACAGGAATTTTTGAGTTTGGATTTAGCTCAACGAAACCTGATGAGAACTGTCCGCCTTCACCAATTTGAATAAGGTGCGCGTCGTACTCAGCTTCTGTCACACCCAACGCTAATAATTCCTCGACCATAATGGTGACTTTCTGGCCATTAGGGGTGCCAATTGAGTAGATCTGCAATGGATGTTTGCCGCGAGGTAGCACTGCTTCATGCGTTGGGCCAGCAATAGGGCGGTTGACACTTGCCCACTTACCGCCGCTATCAGCGTCCCATGTCCAGACGCTAGGTGGCTCGTAATGATTAGAGTTTGACATAATGATGATACCTTTTTATAGACTGTGCTCAGTAGAGTGCAATTGGTCAATCTGATCCAGTTTATTATTTTTATTCTGGCATGTCTGCTAGTTGCTTTAAGATACTCTTATAGTTTTCTACACCTTGCGCGCCGCTCACCAAATGCCGACCATTAAAGATAACCGATGGTACGCTTTGGACACCTTGCTGTCTTGAGTGCTGTACGGCTTCACGTATCACATTGGCAAAGCGTTGATCTGCGATAACGGCAAGCGCTTCGGTACGATCGAGTCCGATATCTGCTGCAACATCTGCAAGTACGGTACTGTCAGCCACATTTTTATTATCGACGAAATGCGCGACGAACAATGCCTTTTTTAGGTCGTGCATACGTCCTTGCTGATCTGCCCAATGTAGCAACTGATGCGCATTAAAAGTATTGTAAGTACGAAAGTCATCGGTAAACTGAAAATGGAATCCAGCTTCTGCACCTGCTGCTGTCATTCTAGCTCGGCCTTCTTGAACGTCCTCAGCAGTCGTACCATACTTCTCCATAATATGCTCACGATAGTTTCGTCCTTCGTGCGGCGTATTAGGATTTAATTCAAATGGATGCCAGTGAATCTCGTGTGGCGTGTTGGTTTGTTTTAATGCTTCAGCCAATTGACTATAGCCGATAGCGCACCAAGGGCACACAACATCTGACACGATGTCTATTTGTAAAGGTTTTTTTGCCTGTTCCATAGGATCTCTCATTAACGATAAATTAAAATGGAAAACTGCTGCCCGAAGATGTTTCGAACAACAGCATGAAAACATCAAATGGACTGTGTCAGCGTTAGCTGAAAAACATATTAGTCAGCTTTATGCCATTCAAATTTTTGGAATGGTTTGTCAACTGGTGTGTTAGCTAGGTGGTTTGTGTAGTTACTCATGACTTTTTGAGCAGCACCAAGGATAACCTCAAGAACCTGACGCTTAGTGTAGCCTGCATCTAAAAATGTCTGAACAGCGCTATCATCAACGTTACCACGATCACGTACAACAGAAAGCGTAAAGTCACGTAACGCTTCTAGACGTGCAGTTGGTAGTGGCGTTTCATCACGTAATGCATCAGTGATTGCGTCATCTACTTTCATGCTTTTAGCAATACCAGTATGCGCAGGTACACAGTAATGGCAAGCATGTTCAACGTTGATAGTTTGCCATACAACAGTAGTTTCTTCATCATCAAAACTGCTGTTTAAAAACAATTCATGCAGACGTTGATAGCCCTCTAGTAGACCTGGTGCTTCAGCCATCACAGCGTGTAGGTTAGGTACCATGCCAAATGCTTTGATAGAAGAATCAAGTAAGTCTTTGCTTTCTGCTGGGGCTGTATCTTTGTCGTGTAAAGTAAATTCGGTCATAATATTATTCCTAATAATAGGTTTGAGATTTAGTGTGTTTTATATTTTCCATGCTCACTTCGAAGTAGTCGCTGATTTACATTTAATTGTTAACTTGAGTGATTACTCAAAATCAGCGACTTTGCTTAGTAAGTGAGTCAATAGAGACTACTATAAATGATATTGAGCAATCGCTCAATAATTATTTGAGTAATCGTTCAAGTAAATTGTAATGGCGTAATTACATTTCTCTGTATAATTTATATTATTCTAATAATATCAGTACTTTAAGAAAGTAACACTGTGTAAGTAGCGATTTAAAAGTAATGGTAAAAAAGTGATTATTATCTTGAATGACGCTGATAATATTATTATTTCTGATACTACGGACAAAGATTACTAAGATGATTAAATGAACTAGAATTAATCAATTCCTGTCCTCTTATGTAGAACGTATGGATTTGGCGAAGCTCGCGCGTGGCTCAGCTTTTATGATAGCAATACTATCGTTCTTTGCCGTTGTATAAGTGATAATAGTTAACATAGGAATTGTTAAGCCTTTGCTATGTAGGTGAAAGGCTAATAAGTTGCGAGAATGCATGCTAGTAAAGAAAACTACAATAAGAACAGGATTATATCGACACTGTTTTGGTTATATCGACATATGACATGACTTGAACGACCGTTCATTTGTGGTTATAGTGTATATCAGACAATAAAAATGTGCTTCAAACTGCGACGTCTATTTTTGTTATCTCATTAGAGCTTTTGTAGATCAACTGATCTTATAGTCATTAGATGACTATTTTCATATAATAGGATAAAGTTATGCTTAAATTTTATTTTCACCAAACACCAAACCCAATGAAAGTAGCATTGTTTTTAGAAGAAACAGGGCTGCCTTATGAGCTTGTGGCAGTAGATACGCTAAAAGGTGAGCAACATACACCTGAGTACCGTGCTATCAATCCAAACGGTAAAACGCCTGCGCTAGAAGATGATGGCAAACGCGTGTTTGATTCTACAGCTATCCTAATGTATCTTTCTGAAAAAACAGGAAAGCTGGCAGGACAGCCAGAAGACCGTAGCGAGATGCTGTCTTGGCTAATGTTTGTAGCATCTGGGTTAGGTCCTTTTTCTGGTCAGTCTGTTCACTTTAGACACAAAGCACCAGAAAAGATCCCATATGCGATCAATCGCTACCTTCGTGAGGCAGAGCGCCATTATGAAGTGCTAGATACGCACCTAGAAGGCCGTGAATATATGGTTGGTGATAGCTATACAATCGCTGATATCTCTACTTGGGGTTGGATTGATAAATCAACATTCGTACTTGGTGAGGATAGTCTGGATAATTATCCAAATCTAAAGCGCTGGTTTAATAGTATTGATGCTCGTCCAGCAGTACAAAAAGCTCGTGATATTCCTAAAGGTATTGATTTCAAGACTGATTTTGACGATGTTGCTGCACGTGCGCTTTATCCGCAAAACTTTGATAAAAACAGTTAATCATAGCAAAGAAACTCAAGAAGTTTTATAATATAAAAAGTGTTTAAAAACAGTAACTAAGGTTGATTTTACAAACTTTGCCTTAAAATAGATTTTAAGGCAAAGACATTAAGGTGAAAATTATGAGTGCTCCGATAAAGTTCAATCGTGAGGATGTGATCGAAAAAGCAAAAAATCTCTATTGGGAAAAAGGCTATCACGCAACATCCATGCGAAACTTGCAAGATGTGGTGAATATGCATCCAGGTAGTATTTATGCCGCTTTTGGTAGTAAAGATAAGCTATTTACAGAGTCGCTGAATCGCTATGCTGCAGATGGTGCCAAGAAATTGGCCGACTGTATTGAGCAAAAAGACACAGTGCTAGAAGGCTTAAAACATTTTATCCATACGGTGATTGTCTGTAATAGCGCTACTGCGCCTAGTGGTATGTGCATGATCGTCAAGACAGTCGCTGAGCTTACTCAAAACGATAGTCCAGAATTGCTCGCGCATGCAACGAATATCTTAGAGGGTATAGAAGCGTCATTTGCCGTCCTCTTTGGACAAGCCATTGATAATGGTGAGATTAGTGCAGAAAAAGACCCTATTGAGCTGGCGCGTTATTTTCAAATTCAGATTATAGGTCTCAGGACTTATGCGCAAGTTACCAATGATAACGATGCAGTAGAGAAGTATATCGATGATATTTTTAAAAATATCGTATAGCAAGGTTGCATGAAAAGCAGGTTTTTTAGCATGTAATCAAGCAGTTGTTTTCTACAAAACACTAACCATTTGGTTGCTATAGCTAGTGCATTTTATCGTTGACCAATTATCACGGCATTACTAAAAACCCTGATTGCTAGTACATTAGCAATCAGGGTTTTTGTTATTTATCACTGTGCTTTTGGATTGTCATTAATGAATGTCAATAGAAGTTCAGCCAACGTTTCGCTTTGGTCTTCTTGTAGGAAATGACCACCATTGACAATAGTCGTATGTTTTTGGCCTTTGGTACCAGGAATCAGTTTCTGCATGATGCGATCGCCACCACCAGTCACTGGATCAGAATCACTAAACAACGTAATAAATGGCTTGATCCATTTGCTCAGTACGACCCAAGCTGCACGATTGTTTTCTGAAGCAGGATCATCTGGTGTAGTAGGCACTAGTACTGGAAACTGTCTGGCACCTTCTTTATAGGACTCATCAGGGAAGGGTGCATCGTACGCATCCAGTACGGCTTGAGACAATGTCGTTGTGGTACCGCTTTTGATGGTGCCTGCTACATTGAACTGCGGCGTCTCTTGAGAGAACTTCTGCCACTTGCGAAAACCTTCGCCAGGATCATGATCCCCAGTCGGTAGCATCGTATTCCCTGCTGCAACGCGGTCAAACTTATCAGGGTGCGCTGCTACTAAGCGTAGACCGATTAAACCGCCCCAATCTTGACAAAACAGCGTAATATTTTTTAAGTCTAATTGATCAAGCACCGATTGCATCCAATCGACATGGCGCTGATAGGTATAGTCAGTACGCGATGCAGGTTTGTCTGAACGTCCAAAACCAGGAAGGTCTGGTGCGATGACGCGGTGTCCTGCTGCTGTTAGTATCGGAATGATTTTACGATACAGATAAGACCAAGAAGGCTCGCCATGCAATAGTAAGATAGGGTCGGCGTCGCTTGGACCTTCATCAAGATAGTGTACTCGTAGCTCGCCACCTTCTGTATCATCGACTATCAGATAGTTCGGTTCAAAATCGTAATCCTGCAAGTTAGCAAAACACGAATCAGGCGTCCTAAGTTTTTTCATATATCATCCTTGGGTTAGAAAAATAATAGTACATTTTGGCATCGGTGTTAGACAGTTTATTAGAAATGAGTTTCTAAATGCTAATTGACTATCACTTGTAATTTCAGTGATAGAGCTATCTGAATATGTACTATAGTACTATATTGATTAAACGTTCAAAATAAAAACTATACCTTACATTCATCCGATGCTGCAAACATTAATAGTGGATGTATGCGTTAATAGCAACGACTATATTTAGGATACTCTTGAGTTACATTTTATAGGACTAAACTAATCATGACGCCAATATACCTTCACTACAACGTCGGTACGACTGAGCTCAAGTCGGTCTTTAAGCAATAAGCGTAATGCTTTGGTAGTATTTGCTTCTAATGCTCCCCAAACTTTACCAATCTGTAGAGGATTGTCGGTCAAGTAATCGCCCAACTTGCTATCAATTAGTGTGGCTAACTCTGCTCCTGAATTTATTTGATTGGTCACGATGGGTAATACGGTAAAGTGGTTGTTACCATTGTTTTCAGTATCGCAATTAAGGTCACTGCACATTTTTACAGTATCAAAATAACGTTGATCCTCTGCATCTTGTGTTACACAAATGACCAGTGGTGGTTTGGGGTTATTCCACAGTTCCAGCAGTCGTGCTGCCGTTGGCATCGAGGTCTCATCTACAATCAGTACCGCTTGACCGTCTTGCAAGTGTTCTACCTTTTCTGGAAATTCTCGCTTTGTGACAACGGACTCGCCTGCTTGTAGTGCTGCTGCCCAGTTGCCGCCCGGCGTATCCCCATGTAGAAATACATCGACCCATGCTCTTATCTCATCATCAGCATACCATGCTTTTCTCAAAGTGTAATAGCAGTGAGGACGAGCAGGGCGTATGTTATCTTTTTCACCGTCATTAACTGCATTGTCATTAGTTTTATAGTCACCAGCTTTATTGTCATTAGTGCTGTCAGTCATTGATGCACTAGTCATTGCATTGTGCTCTAAATCAAATAAGTACGCGTAACCTGCTTCGTTGGTAGGTACTGATATTGAGCGAGGGGCATCCTTGGCACCATTCAATAACGGCATACTCAATTCAAGGCGCAGCATGTTTTTGCTGACTCTATAACTGTTTTGTACATCAAATACTTGCTTGGTAAGTTTAATCGTTTTTTTGCCTAGCTTTTTATCGGCTCTTTGCTTTAGCAAGATATATTGAGCTTGTAAGTCATCAAGCTGGGAGATAGGTGTAGCGAAAGCAATAAAAAACGTTTGTTCGTAAAGAGAGTTGTCTTGAGTATCAGTTGGCTGGTCCTCTGAGACTTTTGGGCGAGTCTGTATGGTAATACCTTCAGCGTAAATATCGGTCATTTGTGCATCTATAAGATCCAACTTGGCTGTAGATAAAGAGGTAAACGCACTCAAGAACCCAAGCAATTCATCGAGGTGCTCTTCATTAATATGAGCAACGACACTTGCTATTTTAGGATTATTCAGAGAAGTGTATTGGCTGTTCTGGTTATGGGCATTTTCTGTAGTGGCTAAAAGAAGGTTAGTCATATAAATACTCGCAATCAACAAAGTGTTGAAATTAAAGTGAATGAGTTTTTAGTTAATGATAATTGTTTTTGTTATCGTTTACGAGTAAAATCAATTTTTTCTTGTGGTTTTTCGCAAAAATCGGTCTATAACCAAAGATCGATAAACCATAACTTTTATGACGTATTATTTTTATCAACAATGAGTACTTATATGCTACGTGCAAACCAGCTGACTATCAGCCGTCAAGGGAATACGCTATTAGACAATGTGACTTGTGAGATCGATACCAATCAATTAGTGGCTTTGGTTGGACATAATGGGTCTGGCAAATCGACCTTGATCAAAGCATTAGCAGGGGAGATGGCAAGTAGTAGCGGTAAAGTTGCATTAGATGAGCACAGTATCAATGACTACGGCAGCAAAGAGTTGGCGCGACAAATGGCATATCTGCCACAGCAATTGCCAGAGGCTGCTGGGTTTACGGTGCGTGAGCTAGTCATGCTAGGTCGCTACCCACATCAAAAATGGCTGCAAAAGCCAACTCAAATAGATAAAGACAAAGTCGCGCAAGCATTAAAAGTAACTCAAACAGAAGCGTTTGCTGACCGAATCACTGCCACGCTATCAGGTGGTGAGCGCGCTCGTGCTTGGCTCGCGATGTGTCTAGCACAAGACACACGTTACCTATTGCTCGATGAGCCACTTGCTGCGCTTGATATGCATTATCAAATCGAGATTATCCAGCTTATTCGTCGTTTAGTGGATGAGCAAGGCTTAAGCGTGGTAATTATTATTCATGATATTAATTTGGCCGCGCAATATGCTGATCGAGTAATCGCGCTAAAAAATGGTCAAGTATGTCACAACGGTGATATCGCCAGTACTATGCAATCTACTGTGCTACACAATATCTTTAATGTCGATATGCAGCTGCTCAGTCATCCTATTACTGGACAGCCTGTCGCAGTTGCTTAACGTCTGGTTTCTGCTTCTTATTTTTAATTCGCCTACAAAGATACGCCTCTATGCCTCACATTCTTTATACAGACAAGTCATCAAAATTTCCATTATCCACATCAGTAACAGTAATGGCTTCACTGAAGTGGTTTGCCCTCGTATTGTGCTTGGTATTGACGGCCTGTAATAGCCAGACATCTACGCAAAAAACCGCTACCTTGGAGGTAGAAAGTAGTCACAGCGATAGCATGAATATTGTGTCTCCTGACTGGGGTAATGCAGCAACTTTGACAGCGATGGGAAATGCACCAATTGCGACAGGTGATGTAAGGGTTTGGGATAGATGGGTGGGAAGCCCCAAACTGCCAACATCGATAACAGACTTAGGCATCCGCTATCAGCCCAATGCTGAGCTAATCGCTCAATTGCCTGTGGATATGGTCATAGATAATTATTTTTATGAGCATGCTCGTAATCTATACGGCGACGTCCCTGCTGAGTCTGTGATGTCTGCGGCAAAAGGAGAGACAGCAACGTGGGCTGATTATACCGAACCGACGCGGGAGCTTGGCGTACTGATTGATAACCCAAAGATGGCTGAAGACTATATTGTGCAAAGCCAAAAAGACATACAGCTAGCCAGTCAGCAGTTCCAACACCGTTACCCAAAAGCAAAGAAATTCGCAGTGGTACAGTTTGCGGATGCTAACAACATGCGTATGTATGTGGCAAACAGCTTATTTCAGCCTGCGTTAGAGCAGATGAATAGAGAGCTTGTGGTATTGGGCAAGGGTAACAATTGGGGGTTTGTGCCGATACGGATGGGAGATTTGGCACAATTAGATGATGAAACTTGTCTACTAATTATCGACCCGCTGAGCCCAATTACTAAAGCTGAGATTGATGACAGCTTGATTTGGCAGCGTCTAGGCTATGGCAAGTCCCGCTGTGTGGGCGAGCTTCCACCAGTATGGATTTATGGTGGTATGTCGTCATTGGTTAGTTTAGCAAATAACTTGTCAGACGTTTCATTAAAAGGCGGGGAAGTACTATGAGCGCCAATGCAGATACTCACAACAACCACAATACCAATAATCACACCGATAGTGTTCATACGATGACATCCGCTTCTCAAGCAGCAACAGTTTCAAAACCCTCGTCAACGAAACAGTCATCATCATCACCACTAAATCAGCCACCGGAACAACCCAATCCCCAAACCTCTCTATTTGCCAATTTGTCTTGGCGACTATGGGCTATGCTCATCGGATTAGCGGCTTTGTCATTATGGAGTAGCTGGGTACTGCTAGATCAGCAATGGACGCGTCCATTTAGTGATTTGTTTATACCAAGTATGCAATTAGATATTGCCAGTATGGCGATACAGCTACATATAGTGGCAACCAGCGTAGTAGCATTGTTGGCTGGCGGGCTATTAGGTGTGGTCAGTATTTTACTACAGCAATTGGTAAAAAACCCTTTAGCATCAGATACCACTTTGGGTGTGGGTGTTGGAGCACAGTTAGCCATGCTCATCGTCACGTTGTTTTTACCAAGCTTGGCCATTTATGGCGGACTTTATGTTGCCTTTGTGGGGGCTATCATCAGTATGGGTCTGGTATTTGCCTTATCAGCACACAGTCGATTTAACCCATTAATTTTGATATTAGCTGGCTTGGTGGTCAATATCTTACTGGCCGCGGTAGCTAATGTACTGGTGCTGTTTTTCGCTGAGCGTAGTAACGGTATGCTGTCGTGGGCGGCTGGATTTTTAGCACAAAACAGCTGGCATACCAGTATAGCGCTAGTCATTACTGCGGTGTTGATGGCGGTTGTATGTCTACCATTATTAAAGCCATTAACGCTTATGAGTCTAGATGACACGCAGGCGAAACGCTTGGGTGTGCCTATTAATGGAATTCGCGCACTTGTTGTATTGGTCGTCGCTGTTGTGACGGCCTTAGTAATCAGTGAAGTTGGTTTAATTGGTTTCATTGGTCTTGGGGCTGCAAGTTTGGTCAATGCGCTTGGTCTCTCGTCTATTGGTAAACGTTTAGTCGCTGCCTTTGGACTGGGGGCATTGCTTTTATTATTAACCAGTAATGTCGCGTTACTGCTTGAGCCAATACTTGATATGCAGATTCCAGCTGGGGCTATGACAGGTATCTTGGGTGCACCGTTAATTATTTGGCTAATTTTACGTCAGCGTCGTGAGCGGATAGAGACAGTGACGCCTATGCTTGCGGGTAAACATACATCCATTGCATTTTGGCGCTGGGGTGTTGGGGTGCTTGCTGTCATCATGTTGGCTTGTTTGTTTGTGCAAGATATCAATGGTTGGGGGGTTAGTACAGATTGGGCGCTTACGCAGCAGTATCGCTTACCTCGTAGTTTGAGTGCTGCGGCCACAGGCTTGATGTTGGCGGTTGCAGGCGTGTTACTACAAACTCTAACACGTAACCCCATGGCCAGTCCTGAGGTATTGGGTGTCAGCTCGGGTGCTGCACTTGGGGTTATTTTAGGGTTTTTATTATTACCAAGTTTAGGGTTATCTGCTGGAGCAGGGACGTTGCTAATCTCAGGACTGTCAGGTGCGATGGCTGTGCTGCTATTAATTATTTGGCTGGCACGTAGGGTCAGTTCAGGTTATTTATTATTAGTAGGTATAGGTATTGCCGCCATGATGGATGGTGTGATGCATATGGTCAAGCTCTCAGGAGACCCGCGGCTAGAGGCGATGCTCAGCTGGCTGTCAGGGACAACTTATAGTGCTCAGCCCAATACGGTATGGTATCTCATTGGTATTGCCACTATCTTATTTATACTCAGCCTACTGTTGATTAAACCCTTACGCGTCCTTGGCTTAGGCACAGGTGTGGCGCGTAATCTAGGTGTGGCAGTTACGCCGATTACTTTGTCACTATTGGCATTAGTGGCAGCGCTTAGTACGGCCAGTACGCTTGCCGTTGGCCCATTGAGCTTTATTGGTTTGATGGTGCCACATTTGGCTACTTCATTGGGAGCCGTGAAGCTTGAACGGCAATTGCCACTAGCTGCACTTTTAGGGGCAGGGGTGATGGTGATAGCGGATTGGATTGGACGCTATGTTATTTTTCCTTATGAGCTACCGGCAGGAACAATTGCGGCTATTATCGGTGGTGGCTATTTCTTATGGCTCATTCGTAAGGTACCAGCCTCAGCAAGTAGATAGCCGCTGTCTGCAAGCATTCAATAGCTGACAATTTTGGCTTCGATAGTCTTAAGTTGAGCGCCTCTGATCTAGACAGTATTCAGACAGAAAATAAGCTGACTAAAATATTGATATGAAGGTCTGAGTAATCTTCAGCAGAGGTCTATCGAATGCTGTTTGATCTACAACTTAATGTGAATAACGACGCAAAATTTCAGCTAGATTGGATGATACGCTCGGCAGGCTAGCAAAATAATAATCAGGAGCAAATCATACCGACCATCACCCAAAATCTACCTGACACTTTTAGTATTGAAGCTTATCAAAAGACGTTTGCCTTGAGACCTGTCAACTATCCAGAAGATATGCCATTTTGCGTACAATGTCTGATTGAGATGCCAGAAAAGGCGGCCCCATTATATTTCTGCAATCGAGATGAGTTTTTTGAATCTAGAGGCTATCTTAACTTCTATGGTGTCACGGCTTAATGAGCAACGTTCCTATAAATAAAGCACCCATAAATAAGGCATCTAAAAACGAAGTGTCTATACGCGAAACCGATCAGAAGAGTAATAATGGCTTGAGCGAAAAACAAGTGCAGCGGGTACTATTGACGCTATTGCTTGGTGGTACAGTGGTTAGCTTTAGTAATAGTGCGCTCAATCCAGCGATTCCTGTTTTTATGTTAGCGTTTGATGTCGATATTGTGATGGGCGGCTGGGTGTTAAATGCTTATGTGTTAGCCATGAGTGTGGGGCTGATGCTGAGCGGTTACTTAAACAAAAACTTTCTTTTTAAGCATGTTTATTTAGCAGCGATTTTTGGGTTTATGATGGGCTCAGTCATTGGGGTGCTAGCGTCCAGTATGAGCCTGGTCATTATTGCCAGAGCTATCCAAGGGTTGAGTGGCGGTCTGATTATCCCACTGTCTATTGGTATGCTGTATCAGATTTACCCACAGCAGCAGCATGGTAGAGTAATGGCGCTATGGGGCATCGTTATTATGATGTCACTGGCGTTTGGCCCTTTGGTTGGCGCTTATTTGGTTGAGCAGTTTGCATGGTGGACACTGTTTGCCATTACCGTACCACTCAGTGTAACGGTCATGGCGATGGTATGGCGCTTAATACCTGACATATGCTCACATGATAAAAAAAGCCCTTTCGATACCATCGGGTTTATCAGCTTACTCACTTGGCTGCTTGCGATGATGATATGGCTGAGCACGCTGCAAATAGATTTTACTGGTGGGTTACTCAGCAGCGACGGCTTATTAAAGATAGCTACGTTAGGTTTATTGTCTGTCGGGTTTTTATTGTCTGCGATGGTTTGGTGGGCCTATGAGCGTCGTCAGCGGCATCCGTTATTGAATGTGCGCTTATTCCGTAATAAAACCTATTTGCACAGCAATATCATCAGTATTAGCCAAACAGTAGGTTTGATGCTCTGTCTCTTACTACTGCCTGTGTTAATACAAGATGTGATGGGTGAAAGTGCGTTATGGACAGGCGTTGTCCTGATGGTCGCGACGCTCGTGGCCAGCATCACCACGCATTACGCTGGCAAAAGGGTAGATAAGCGCGGTGCCAGAGGGATTGGTATTGTGGGGATTGCGATTAGTGCGTTATCTACCTTGATGCTGGCATGGTGTTTGTATCAGCCAACGCTTTGGTTGCTTATTCTGATTATGAGTATACGCGGTATCGGAGTAGGTTTGGCATATCTGCCGACCACTACGGTTGGGTTTAGCAGCTTACCCAAAGACTCAGTCACTGAAGGCGCGGCACTTAATAACATCAGTCGCCGCATCATCTCTACCATATTGGTCACGCTGTCCACAATGTATATAAACAGTCGAGGTGCACAGTTATTAGCATCAGGTAGTAGCCAATGTATGGCGAGTGCGATCCAAGAAATACTGGTAGTAATCACGGTGATTTTATTATTCACGATTCCTTCAGCGTGCAAATTACCACGATCCTCATAAATGGTTACCTCATGAACCTTTATTAATAATAGTTAAATACATATGGAAATAAAAATGATTATCATTTACAATACTATTCACAAAGTTAGTACACACAGTATTATTAGCTAAATGTTACTCATATCACTGTTTATCTATTCAACTAAGTGAAACAAACATGAAAAGTCATCATCAAGTTGCTCTATCTGTTCTTACCCTTTGTATTAGTCAGCAATTATATGCGCAAACTGACAACGCATCGGACGTTGCATTGAATGCGCAGACCTCAGCGGAACTGACCTCAAATGCCGTGTCTAATGAGACGCCCAATGTCACTTTAGATACTATCAATGTCACGGCTAAAGCCAGAACGGGCACAGCACTGGCACAGAAAATTAGTGAGATGCCAGCAGTTACGCAAGTGATTACTGAAAATGAGATTCAGATGCAGGCAACGGGTGACCGTACCACTGGTGATATCTTGGCACAGTTGATTCCGAGTCTGGGTGCCAGTAGTGGCTCAACCAGTAACTATGGCACGACCATGCACGGACGTCCTGTACAGTTCTTGTTGAATGGCGTGCCTTTGAGTAGTTCACGTAGTCTCTCACGCGAGCTAAATAGTATTGATCCTGCGCAGCTTGAGCGGGTAGAGGTACTCTCAGGTGCTACCAGTATTTACGGCGCTGGTGCAGCAGGTGGTTTGATTAACCTTGTGACCAAATCTTTGGTAGGATACGGTCCTATCAGACAGACCAGAGTTGGCGTCAGTAGTAGTCGTGGTTTTGAGTCAGACTCATTGGGTTATCATGTCGGGCAAACCTTAGGATATGGCGGCGAGCGTGTGTATGGTCGCCTAGACGTTGATTATGATAACAAAGGCGGCAAGTTTGATAGTAAAGGCAACCGAGTCAGCCCTGATGTGAACCAAACGGACCAACAAGATACCGAATCGCTAAGTGTGAATGGTAGCTTAGGTGTGGAGCTCACTGACAGCCAACGTCTTGATCTTGCAGTGACTTACTATAAAGACGAGCAAGATACTGACTATGGCCCAGACTATGGTGATGGTTTGGCAGTATTATTTGGTGCAACACCTTCTTTAAAAGCCATTGATGGTGCCAACGTAGAAAACGAGCCATATACTGAAAAAAGCTCGGTGAATCTAAGTTATAACGATGATGACTTTGTAGGCTCAGGTTCTAACTTAAGCTTGACAGGTTATTATAGAGATGAAAAAGGCCGTTTTTATCCTTCTGCTAAGAGCGCAGCAGCCCAAGCAGCTGAAGTATGGCAAGACAATGGTTTAACTGATCAAAGTACAGTAGACCAGCTTAGCAGTGCTGCAGTGTTTGTGACCCAGTCAGAAGCTGACATCGAGGTAATGGGCTTGCGAGCAGCGTTGCAAACGGAGACTGAACTTGCTGGCAAAAATATACTGCTGAGCTACGGCGCTGATTTCGAACGCGAAAATAGTGAGCAAACGTATTATGGTCAAGATCTAAATGCGTTTCTTGCTAGTAATGGCTTGACCGCCCAAACCAACGGACTTACCTATAATGCTGGACCAGATACTACCATCGATAAATGGGGTGCATTTGTCAATGCAGATGTAGATATAACCGACAAGTGGCATACCAGCGCTGGCGTGCGTTATCAAAAACTGAAGTCAGAGACTGATACCTTTACGCCCATTTATGAGCAACTGCTTGAAGAGTATTTCAACAATCCTGCTATTAGTAGCACAAGCGATGCTTATGGCATTGACTATAAAGCAGGCGACGTAGAGAAAGGTAATACAGACCATGACAAAGTACTCTTTAATCTTGGTACTAGCTATCAACTAACACCGAACGATCAAATTTTTGCTAATTTTTCACAAGGGTTTACGACAGCAGATATCCAGCGTGCGCTGCGTGATGTGCGTGCAGGTTTTGTGGTTAATTCAGACAATGTTCAGCCGATTACAACTAATAACTACGAGTTCGGTTGGCAAGGCAAACATGGCGATACCGTAGCGCGTTTGAGCGGTTTTTATAATGAGTCAGATAAAGTTGTACGTTTCACCGATAGTTATACTGTAGAAGTCGTCGATACTGATGAGCGCGTCTACGGCGTAGAAGGGTCGCTCAGTCACGATATCAGTGATAAATGGCAAGTAGGTGGTAGTGTGGCGTATACCCGTGGTCAATATGATAAAGATGGCGATTGGCTAGAGCTCGATGCAGTACGTTTAACACCGTTAAAAGGTACCGCATTTGCTCAATATAACTTTGATGAAGGTAGTAATATTCGTCTGCAAGCCCTAGCCATCGGTGGTGATGATAAAGCCTTTAAAGATCAACAACAAGATCCTGATTCTAGTGCCTTACCTGTCACTGGTTATATGACCTTTGACGTGTTGGGTCAAGTAAAAATGCCAGTAGGTCGGGTAGACTATGGCGTTTATAACTTGCTTAACAAAAACTACCTAACGGTTTATCATCAAACCACTTATTCAGACTTGAATCGTCTGCCAGCTTCTGGTACTACTTATGGCCTAAGCTATACCGTTGATTACTAAAATTAGAGCGTATTAAAAAAAACCTTTTATGCCAACTTACTTATGCGGTTTGCCATTGATTATTTTGAGCAGAATATTAATGGCAATAGACTTTATAACGGGTGCAAATATCACACTGATACCAGTTCTTAAAAGAAAATGCGTGATCGCTGTGTATAACGCCCGATTTCATAAGGGAAAACGTAACCAAAGTTTTTTAACAGGCATGACTATCATATTCTATGGCTACAACCCTAATCTAAATCCTGAGGTTAAAGTACTGATTTGCTCGAGCGGAAAATGAGAGTTGTATTCAAGTAGAAAAATAAATGGGCACAAGCTAAGTTTCTACGTTAAAGGTGGATGGAGAGTAATCTACATAAACTATTTCATAATACAGGCTGTGTCAATTTTATATTGAACTAACTGTATATAGCAGTTATTTGTGTCCCTAGTAATAGTAAAAAGCCAGATACACATCGTATCTGACTTAACGAAAACTATTCATTTATTTTGGGACGAGATATATCTATATCTCTTTCTGTAAAACCACTTTGTCTGAATAACCTGCAGGCATCGGTGTGACTGCTGTATCTGAATCATCTATATCAGTTGATTTTGCTGCTGTATCTACATAGTCTATATCAGTTGGCTTGACTGCTGATGTATGCCATTCTGGATCGAGATGCGCTCCCATCTTTAGCATTTTCATTAATGACAAGACTAGTAGCAAGATCACGAATAGGAAAGGTATGGCTGTCAGTATTGAAGCAGTCTGTAGTGTTTTCAGATCTCCACCTAATACCATTAAAGTACATGGCAAAATAAATAAGGTAAAGGCCCAAAACAATCTATTCCATTTAGCAGGTTCTTCGTTTTGTCTTATGTAGGGCGTCGTTGAAGAAGCCATCATATAAGCTGCTGAATCAAATGAAGTTGCTAAGAATATCAAAGCGACAAAACTGTACAAAGCCACTACTAATTTGCCTAAAGGTAAGGTGCCCATGATTTGGATAATAGTTGCAGCTGCACCTACTTCTTCTATTAATTGTTCAGTTGACAATACTCCAGTCAACTCTACGTGCATTGCATAATTTCCTAATATTGCGAAATAAGCAGTACACCCTACGCTACCCCATGCTATTCCTCCTATGATTATTTCTCTAATGGTCCTTCCTCTAGAGATCTTAGCAATAAATAACCCCATGAATGGGGTATAAACAATCCACCACGCCCAGTAGAATATAGTCCAACTGTTGACAAAGTTTCCACCGTTCGTAGGATCAGTATAAGTATTCCAGCGTACAAAATTACTAATTACCATACCTACACCATTGGTTCCCATTCTTAAAATGAACTCAGTGGGTCCAATCAATAGAACATAACCTAGTAGTATGATAGAAGAGACAATTGCTATGTCACTCAAAATTTGTAATCCACGTTTCAAACCAGAGTAAGCACTCCATGTGAATAAAACAGTACATAATATGAGTACAAAAACGGTCATTGATGTTGTAGCTGGTATTCCAGTGACACTGCTGATACCTTCTGCTACTAATGGAGTGCCGAGTCCTAATGACGTGCCAGCAGCCCCTAAAATGCCAAACATAAATGTTACATCAATTGCCTTACCCAATAATCCATCTGCATGTTTTCCGATTACAGATCGACAGACTTCACTTAACCGAAGAATAGGAACTTTTAGGATATAGTAAGAGTAGGCAATAGGTATAGATGTGATGATGAAAAATGCCCAAGCAGTAGGCCCCCAGTGAAAAATACCATAAGCAGCAGCAATCTCAGCGGCAGAAGCAGACTTTGCTTCAATGCCATAAGGTGGCGCTGTATAGTAATAAGCCCACTCAATCACTCCCCAATAAAGTATTCCGGAGGCTACGCCCGCAGCAAAAAGCATGGCGCCCCAGCTAAAAGTTGAGAACTCGGGTTTTTCATCTTTAGTACCAAATTTAATCTTTCCGTGTTCGCTAAAGAATAAATAAATTAGAAAGCCAATACTCCCTGCGCCACCCCACAAAAATAGTAAGCCGAGATTTGTAGTAAAGAAATCATTTGCTTGATTGACAATCACGGCACCTTTTTCTGGAAATAAAACCAGAGGAAGACAAATAGCGACAATCAAAAAAAATGTGGCAATAAATACTGACCAATCAATCCTTCCTGATTTTACTTCTTTCATTTCAACACTCCTTCCTTAGAGTTAGATATCTTATACGTTTAGAGGCTCGTTTAGTTCAATAACGTATCCATCAGGATCAAAAATGAACCCTAGCATTCTTTTGCCATGGTTCATTTTTTTTGCTTCACTTTTTATTTTGACGCCTTCTGATTTAAGGTATTCCATTGCCTCAGTTAAGTTTTCAACATTGAAAGCAATATGTCCATAGGCGTCTCCCTTGTCATAAGGTTCACTAGTATCCCAATTATTGGTTAGCTCTATAGTCGTTGTTTTATTCTCGGGACCATAACCAATAAAGACATTAGTAAACTTTCCTTCAGGGTATTCGTTTTTTCTTAAGATAGTCATGCCCATAATCCGAACATAAAAATCCAGAGATTTTTCTAACTCCTTAACTCTTATCATTATGTGGTCAAACTTGAATTGAATTTTGTTTGGCATAATGCAAATCCTTTCCATGGTTGAGATAAAGAATACTACAGTAAAATTGAATACTCTTATTATTAGTTATACTCATACATGGGTGAATTATACTTACTTCAACATCTTTGGATATGCCTGTACATTCATATTATTCATGTTGCTTAGAGCTTTTGACTCTTAAGCAGTATTTATAATTATTAATAATTTTATTTAAAATTATTAAGTAATCAAAGGAATTTGCCATATGTCTAATAAATTAATGAAAAGCCCGATTCCCATTGCTGATTTTGATATTAGCTATAGTGAAGGTGATGGTCCTGTATATTCAATGCCACCTGAAGTTTTTGTGGACAAAGAATTTTACGAGTTTGAGATGAATGCAGTGTGGGCTCATGAATGGTTTTGTGTCGGGCATGCAAGTGATATTCCAAAATCAGGAGATTATTACACAATCGAAGTAGGTGAAGACCCTTTAATCGTTATTCGTGATCGTACTGGTTCAGTAAATGTTCTCTCAAATGTATGTCAACATCGAGGAATGATACTTCTTGAAGGACGAGGTAATACGCGACGTATTAGCTGTCCCTTACATGCCTGGGTTTATAACATAAATGGTGAACTCACTTCAGCGCCAGGGTTAACTGATGCAGATGAAAAGGTAGAGAGTTTTAACATTAAGGATGTTTGTTTGCCTAAGATTCGCACTGAGGTTTGGCAAGGATTTGTTTTCATTACTTTTGATGAGGACTTACCTCCATTGAGCGATCGTTTAGGTAATTTAGGTGATCAGCTAGGTAACTATAAAATAGATGAGCTGCGTGCCTCTGTACCACTAAAGATGGAGGCTTTCGATTGGAATTGGAAGATTTTCAATGACGAATGCTACCACTGTTCATACTTACATGGTGGATCATGGGGTGAGATGTATCCCTTATGCCTTAATTCTACTGATGAAATGGTCAAGTTTAATGATATTGAAAACGGCTTAGTATCATACAATTTGATTAGTCAACATA
>NZ_JBQSVH010000028.1:0-29066 GCF_052376135.1 Psychrobacter sp. AOP7-C1-14
ACTCGGTGATGCTGATATTACCGTGATGTTTTAACATCAGGTTAATCAGTACATGATATAGCTTAGAAGACTGCAATAAATCCGTCTTTTGACTACAAGCTTGTTGGAATACACAGATTTGTTGTTCAAAACTTCGACAGTTAGAAAGTCTATCGACCAAAGAAGCGCCTAGTATAGAAATATCCTGTAAAGGAATGCTTTGATCAATAATGTCTCCTGGTTTGATGGACAAAAAACTCGGCACTATACCAATTTGATAGCGTATGCCAAAGTATGAGCAACCATGCTCGAATACCGTTTTTCCAAGCTTTCGCCAACTGCCGCAAGCCCATGCTTCAGGTTTGTCTTTATGCAATTTAAAAATAACATCAATACTGGCATCGGGCACCACACTGACTGCCTCCCCTTCTTTATCTAAGGTAAAGCAATAAAAGTGGGCAATACCATCACGATTGATCTCTTTTTTTTGGTAGCTGTTTTGCGCATCTAATATAAAATATGGCTGAATTGGACTGATTAATTGAGTGTTCATGAGCCTCCCTGACAAATAGTAATAGGTATCAAAGGCTAGGAATGGCGACCAAAAACGATGTTGGTCACCATTCTATGAGTCATTAAAGTATATACACTACAGCAACCCAAGTGAATAGCACCATTCCTATATTAATATGCGTAAAGGTAGGAATGACACTGTCTATCATATGATCATGCTGTCCGTCCGCATTCAAACCTGCTGTGGTCCCTAGTGTGATACTAGATGCTGGCGAGCCTGCATCGCCTAACGCTGCTGATGCCCCCAATATTGCCAAACTGGCTAATGGTGAAAAACCGAGTAATAAGGCTAAAGGCAAATAGATAGGCGCAAGAATGGCGACAGAGGCAAATGAATCCCCAAAGCCGATGGTGATGAAGAGACCCATCAATATCATGACAGTAGCACCCATCACTCTGTTGTCACCAATATAATTCATGAAAAGTTCAATCAATGAGTTTACTTCACCAGTTGCAGTAATCACACCTGCAAAACCAGTCGCAAGTGTAATGACAACACTGATTTCTGCCATCAACGCAACACCTTGAGTAAAGACACCATCTTGCTCATTCCAACGGAAAATACGAGAAAACGATAGGATAACAAAACCGATTAACGCCCCTACTAATAATGAGTCATACATAATTTGTAAGGTTAAAGCGACACCAATCGAGATCAGTGTAATAGCAATCTGAAATTTATTGATGGGTTTTTCTGATTTAACTGTAGAGGTTAATACTGGAAGGTCTTTATACTCACGGGATTTACGATATGTGATAAATACTGCGAACAACATACCGGCAATAATCCCCATCACTGGAAAGAACATCGCTTTGGGTGCCATGCTAGCTGTCGCAACAAAACCTAAGCTTGCACCAACGTCATTAGCGCTTGCCAATAATATTTGTTTGAGATACACATCCCCAAAACCATACGGTATGAGTAAGTAGGCGACACTGATACAAGAGGCTAAGATACACGCAACGGCACGGCGGTCAATTTTCAACTCATTCATAATATGAATCAGTGGTGGGATAAGAATAGGAATAAAAGCGATATGTACGGGAACCAAGTTTTGTGACATCAATGCGGCGACTGCAAATATAATAAACAGCGTCCACTTAATACGTTTATGCGCGGTGGATGTTTTGCTGTCCATTTTTTTGGTGATTTTAGCTGCGAATAGCTCTAATAATCCACTACGAGCCAATGCCACTGCAAAGGCACCAATCATAATATAGGTAATACCAATTTGAGCACCCGAAAGCAAATTTTCATTAAAAGCGGCTAATGAATCTCCAAAAGAAAGCCCCGATTGTAGACCACCTAATAAAGCAGCCATAATAAGGGCAATAGGAACCGGCATTTTGATTAGACAAAACGTGACCATTAATATAATGGTTAGGGCGACGGCATTGATATGAATACCAAGTAATAGTGATAAAAGATAGATCGCCACTATAATAACGAGTGTGGGCAGAGCCCGCTTTAATAGAAAATTTGGCGTGGGTGGGTTTAGAGTCATATTCATAAAATCCCTTAATATGATTAATAGCCAATGTGAAATATAAGACAAGTAGTATTAACATTTAGAAGTAATTTATTCGCTCTATGTTATGAATAAGAGCGAATAAATTATTAGCAACTTTTATTGATTGATAACATCCATGCCACCAACCAACTTAAATTTTTCTGAATATGACTTCTTTACCAAAGAAAAAGTAACAACTAACCTTTATGTCAAGTACCAGCCCAAAGGTGTTTCGCTGTGATATGTTGTAATTTGTTTGGTTTCTAAATAATTATCAAGCCCCCAAGTACCCAACTCTCGTCCTATGCCACTTTGCTTGTAACCACCCCAAGGCGCTTGTAGAAATAGCGGCTGTGAACAATTGACCCAGATAATACCTGCTTGCAGGTTTCGAGCGACACGGTTGGCTCTATCAATGTCTTTGGAGATAACGCCAGCAGCCAAACCCAACTCCGAATTATTAGCACTCGCAACTGCTTCTGCTTCATCTGTAAAACGTCTAAGGGCAACAACAGGCCCAAAAATCTCATCTGTCCAGATAGGATGATCTTCAGGAACATCTCCAAAAACGGTCGGCTCAATAAAATAACCTTTATCAAATCCACTGGCTCGCTTGCCGCCAGTTAAGACATTGACACCATCAGACTTACCTTTTTCAAGCGTCGTCATAATAGCGTCATACTGTTTTTTATTGACGACGGGCCCCAACTGAACCCCTTTATCCATACCATTACCAATAACGATTTTTTCAGCTTCTTGTACTAAGCGCGCTGTCAATTCATCATAGATACCGTCTTGAACTAATACTCTTGAGGTTGCAGAACAGACTTGGCCTTGGTTCCAAAAAATACCAAACATGATCCATTCAACTGCTGTTTCAATATCGACATCATCAAAAATAATCAGTGGAGATTTACCACCAAGCTCAAGGCTAATTTTCTTCACCGTGTTTGCAGCCGATCGCATGATCTGCTTGCCGACTGGGCCACTACCAGTAAAGGCGACTTTGTCTACAGCAGGATGCTCGCATAAGATCGGCCCTATTTTTGAGCCATGACCAGTGACGATGTTTAATACGCCATTAGGTAACCCAACCTTTTGACAGATACGGCCAAGCTCTATGGCAGTCATTGAGGTGACTTCTGCGGGCTTTAATACCATCGTACAACCTGCGGCTAAAGCAGGAGCGACTTTCCAAGCAGCCATGTCTAGAGGAAAATTCCATGGAATTATGGCACTGATGACACCTAACGGCTCTTTACGAACTAGGCAGCTATAACCCTCACTATGAATCTCTACTTCAGACTCTTGGTTATTATCAAAGTCTTCTGCCAGATTAGCGTAAAACTCAAAACAATCGATTACACCGTTCATATCCAACTGAGCTTCTGTAAAAGGCTTGCCGTTGTCTTGTACTTCTAACTGAGCCAAGAAATCCAAATTATCTCTGATCTCTTTTGCAATAGCGCGCAGATACTCAGCACGTTGTGTACCTGTGAGTCCAGACCAACTACCGTTATCGAATGCTTCTCTAGCTGCTTTAATAGCTGCTTCTGCATCTTCGACAGACGCGTTAGCAATGTCAGTAATCACACTTTCATTACTAGGGTCGATATTAGTGATAGTGGCTCCAGTTGATGGTGTCACCCATTTGCCGTCAATATAGAGTTCGTTATATGTATTCATCAATTATTCCTATAGAGATTTGGTTTGTTAGCGTATTTAGCGTCCTTAACTATACTCGTGATACTTTTTCTTGATAGCGATATGTTCAGCGATACGTCCAGCATCATGCCAAACCCCCCAAATAAAGGACGACCCCTGCCCTGACAAGAAAGGTAGACCCACGAAATAAATACCAGTTGCTGAAGTAACACCGCGGTTATGCAGTGGGCGACCGACATCGTCCAGTACATCAACTTCTAACCAGCTGTAGTCATACTTAAAACCAGTGGCCCAGATAACGCTAGTGATGTTATTTTCACTAAAGTCTATTGATAAAGTTGGATTATTGATAGATTCAGGTAGCTCTAAGAACTCACGAGCTTCTGGATCTTCAGGTAAGTCTAGACCATTGTCCTCAACATATTTATCTGCCACATCCAAAAGCGCCAAGTAGTTCTGTTCTGCTTCATTAACGTTGTCGAATAGATCATCGTTGAATGTTAAGATGCCATTAGAAAATGACTTTGTTAAACCTAATAAATGAATACCGTCATGAGCTAATTTACGGAAATCAACGGTTTCTCCACCGTTCATACCACTGACAGCAAAGCCTTTTAATGGCCCATCATTTGGTTTTTCTCTGTCCCAACCGCCTAACACACCTAACCACCAAACATTGTCACGACCTCTGTAGCGTCGTGGTGGGCGTTCATGTGCACCTACAGACAAATAGACTTTTTTTCCAGCAGCATTTAGTTCTTTTGCAATCTGCACGCCTGATGAGCCACTACCAATCACCAATACAGCACCCTCTGGTAGCTGTTCAGGGTTTTTATAACTATCTGAGTGGATTTGTTGCACGTTAGCAGTGGAAGGGATAATCGGTGGGATAGAAGGTACTTGGAACGCCCCTGTTGCTACCACGATACGCTTGGCTTCTAGTTCACCCTCTGAGGTAGTGACGTGATAACCTTGTCTACCCTGTAAAGGCGAAACTTTAGTCACCGCAACACCTGTTTGAACGGGTGCGTTGATGTGTTCAGCGTATTTTTGGAAGTAATCAGCAACCTTATCGTGATGAATAAACCCTTCTTGGTCATCCTCAAACAGCATGCTAGGAAAGCGATCATGCCAACAAGGTCCGTTAGCAACTAAAGAGTCCCAACGGCGAGTACGCCATGCTTCTGCAATACGATTTTTTTCTAAGACAATGTGCTCAATACCTTCTTTTGATAGGTGCTCACTCATTGCAATACCAGCTTGTCCACCCCCAATTACTAACGTATCCGTCGTCTGCATTATTTTCTCCAGTAGATTTATGTCTAACTACATCCTATGTGAAACAACAACAATTTAAATAACTCTTTTAATAACTATTGCTTCAGGAAAACAGAATCAATAAAAGGGAATAATTGGGTGATGCTAATCAAAAAAATAGAAACCTTTTTTGGTTTACTATTTCTGAATCAGCAGTGCAAAAAATCAAAATAGATAAGGTTTCAGAGTTTACCTATACTAAATTTTCTTCATTCATTGAATTAAAGGGTACAGAACATGAAACATGAAAGGATTCGCTGCTTCAACACCAAAAAAACTTATCCCGAACAAAATATAGATAATGATCTATGTCAGGCAGTTGTGGCGAGAGGACGTACTGTTTTTCTTCGTGGTCAAATTGGTCAGAATCTTGAAACCACAGAAAGCGTTTGTCTGGCTGATGCAGCAGGACAAACAGAAAGAGCGATGTACAACATTGATATGCTATTAAAAGAAGCAGGTGGTGAATTAGAAGATATCTGCAAAATCACGATTTATATCATTGACCCGCGCTATCGTGAAGAGGTTTATCGTGTGGTTGGCAAATGGCTAAAAGGCGTATACCCTGTCTCTACAGGTATCGTAGTCACTGCGTTAGCAAGACCTGAATGGTTAGTAGAAGTAGATGCCACCGCTGTCATTCCTGACTAACGTAAACTTAAACCATCAGGTAAACATTATTGCATTTGGAGATTAACATGACTTTTTCTATTATCGCTCGCTGTAAAAAAACAGGACAAATTGGAGGTGCCGTATCATCTTCTTCACCTGCAGTTGCATCACGATGTTTGCATGGTCGCGCTGGGGTTGGCATGGTAATGAGTCAGAACATTACGGACCCTATGCTAGGTAAAAAAATTCTTGATATGTTACAGCAAGATAATACATCAGAGAATGCGATTCAGCGTTTGGTTGAAAATGAAGAATTTATACAGTATCGCCAATTGGTTGCCTTAAATAATGAAGACAAAGGCGCGGTATTTAGTGGAGAACATACGTTAGGCGTTCATGGGCATTTTATTGGTGAAGATGTTGTTAGTGCGGGAAATTTACTCGACAATACCTCGGTACCACAAGCGATTGTTGAAGCGTTTGAACAAGCTGATGGACCTCTAGCAGAGCGACTATTGGTCGCTATGAAATCTGGTTTGGCTGCTGGCGGCGAAGCTGGACCGGTCCATTCGGTTGGATTGATGGTCATGGCGAAAGACATACAGTGGCCTATCGTCGACTTGCGGATAGACTGGTCAGAGAACCCGATTGACGACCTATCGACTGCTTGGGAGGTTTACGCGCCACAAATGAATGACTACATAACAAGAGCGGTTGATCCAACGACTGCACCAAGTTACGGCGTCCCTGGCGATTTATGAATAAAATAGTGTAATACGACACATTATATTTAATAATTGCGGTACAGTGAAAGTACCCTTTTATTAAATATATGAGTATATACATGAACCGCCGAATCTCTTTACGTCAGATGGAATATTTCGTTGGTGCTGCCAAACATTGCAGCATTTTAGCCGCTTCAGAAGAATTGTATATCTCGTCGCCATCGATTTCGGCCGCTATTACTCATATTGAGCAAGAGTTAGATGTGCAGTTGTTTATTCGCCAACATGCGAAAGGTTTACAGCTAACGCCAGTAGGCGAAATACTCAAAAAAAAATGCCAAAGAATTTTAGATGAAGCGTCAGATTTGTATGATTGGGCTGCTGAGATTTCTAGTGAGGTAAAAGGCAAGCTCAAGCTAGGTTGTTATGTTGGAGCAGCCCCAACTTTATATTCTGAAGTCATACAACATTATTCACAAACCTTTGAACAAGTTGAGATTGATTTAAGCCTAGATACACCTCGTATGCTGATGATGGCTGTACTCTCTAATAAGTTGGACTTAGCACTAACCTTCGATTTAGAAATTGATGAGAAACAGGTGAATTTTCAGCCACTAGCGAGCTTGCCACCTTATGCTTTGGTGTCTGCGAACCATCCTTTAGCATCAGAGAAGTCCGTAACTCTAAAAACCCTGTCTAAACTGCCTATGGTTTTATTAGATATCCCTTACAGTTATGAGTATTTTTTATCACTTTTTGAACAGCAGGGTCTAACCCCAAATATTCATACCCAAAGTCATTATGTTGAAATTGTTAAAACAATGGTCGCCAATGAGTTGGGATACAGCATTCTCAATACTAGACCTAAAGTAAATACTGCTATGGATGGTAAAGAGCTAGTACGAATACCAATCAAGGGAAATTTGAGACCCATGAAAGTGGGTGTTATGACGCCAATCAATGCACATAACACTTTATTGGTTAAATCGTTTATCCAGCACTGTCAGCGCTGCTTTGCTGATGGCAATGTCCCTGGAATGAACACCTTATAATAACAATCAACCACATTCGAATTTAAGAGATGATTTATGTCACTAATAAATATAGAAAGTAGTATAGATATATTAAAAACATTGATTGGTTTTGACACCACGTCTTATAAAAGCAATTTATCTTTAATTGAAGCTGTTAAAAATCTATTCGAAAGCCACGGAATTGTTGTGGTTGTCGATTACAATGAAGAAGGCAACAAAGCCAATTTATTCGCCTCTACTGGTCCGATAGAAGAACATGGTGTCTTACTATCAGGACATACCGATGTGGTTCCTGCTAATAAAGATCACTGGAACAGTGATCCTTTCATCGCGGATGAACGTGATGATAAAATTTACGGGCGCGGTTCGACAGATATGAAAGGCTTTATCGCCTGTATTATTAAAATAATGTGCCAAGCCAGTCAGCAGAAACTGTCTATCCCACTGCATGTATGTCTATCTTTTGATGAGGAGATTGGCTGCTTGGGCGTTAGAAATATCTTACCTAAGTTACCGGATTTAATGAAGACACCAAGGTTTTGCGTAATCGGTGAACCGACTTCTATGCAAATAGCATTAGGGCATAAAGGCAAAGCCGTGTATCAAGCGCACTGTAGTGGAGAGAATGGTCATTCTTCTATGGCACCCAATTACCGCAATGCGATTCATGTTGCCACACAAGTAGTAACATCTTTGGTAGACAGTCAGAATGAATTGGCTCGTAGCGGAAAACGTGATGAAGAGTATGATATTCCTTACACCACTATTCATGTTGGCAAAATCCAAGGTGGCACAGCGTTAAATGTGGTTTCAGACAGCTGTACCATAGATTATGAGATACGCCACATAGCAGAAGACAGTCTTGACACGATTAACGATATCATCAATACAAACTTACAAAAACAGGCTGACAGTCAGTATGCCAATATCCAATTTATGAATGCTTATCCAGGATTGAGTACCAGTCATGAACATCCTGAATTAAAGTTCTTAAAGTCATTACTGTCAGATGATACCACCGTTGGGAAAATATCTTTTGGTACAGAAGGTGGTTTGTTTTCTCAAACCTTTGACAGCCCTATTTTTGTCTGTGGTCCAGGTTCAATGGAACAAGGTCATAAACCCAATGAGTATGTAGAAATCTCTGAAATGAACAAGTGTGACTTGTTTTTAGAGAACTTATTAGAGCAATTGAAATAGCGTAAAACCCTGCCAGTAAAAATGGCAGGTGTTGCTGTTCAGATAGATTAAATAGTGGTTATACGATTCTCAGAACTTTACTTAAATTGTGAGAATCATATAACCACTGTCTCGTACTTTTATTTGGCTAAGACCGTTAGTTCTATACTAGATACTTATATTTTTGACCTGCTTTTCAGCGACTTCAATAACAGCTGCTTGATGAGGTAATACTTCTTTAGTGTAGCCAAGAGAGTCGCCAAAAACTTGAAAAGGGTTTTCTAAATCAAGTTTTATACCACTCAAACCTTCAATAACGCCAAGCCCCATGTAAGGTGTCGACGCCAAATCATATCCTCCTTCTTGACACATCACTAATCGCCCACCGCATAGTCGTTCAGCGGCCTCTCTGATAGATTTGGCCATAGATCTAAAACCTTGAGGGGTCAGTGCCATACGTCCGAGAGGGTCATAACAACCAGCATCTAAGCCGCTAGCCACAATAATCATATCTGGCTGAAATGCTCCAAGAGCAGGAATAATGGCTCTTTCAAAAGCAGATTCATAAGCAGCATCACCAGAACCTGGAGGTAATGGGATATTAATATTGTAACCTTCCCCCTCGCCTGCCCCATTATATAAAGCTGTGCCTGTATCTACTTCAAGAAAACTATAATGCTGATGAATGGATATCGTAAGAACAGCAGGGTCATTCCAAAATATCTCTTGGGCGCCGTTACCATGATGAACATCCCAATCGACAATGGCAATACGTTGAAATCCACCAACTTCTAACGCATGCTTAGCGGCTAACGCTACATTATTGAAAATACAAAACCCTGCACCGCTATTGGTTTCGGCATGATGACCAGGTGGTCTTATTAGCGCATAGGCGTTATCAACCTCTCCTGAGCACACTTTTTCTACAGCGACTAGTGCGCCTCCAGCAGATAGTTTAGCGATATCGATACCGCCCTGTGCAAATACAGCACCTGGACCACCTTGGCCAGCAGGCAATAAATTTTGCTCAACCAGTGAATGGTAATATGCTGTGCCATGTACGCGAAGAATTTCGCTCTCTGTGGCGATACGAGGTTCTAAGTGAGTGAGTTTTTTGAACATACCAGAATAATTAAGCAGGTTATAAAAACGGCGTTTGATGTCAGGTCTGTCAGGATTTCCACCCGGCTCAATCTGAAAAGGAGGGAATGCTTGATTTAAGCTATCATACCAAAAATACGTTTCGTCAAAAACTATACCTGTCGTCATCACTCATTCCTTTTAAATAAAAATATTTAAACACAAAACAAATTTTCTGTTCAAACATGATTACACATGGCAATAACTATAAGGTATTACCCTTAAGTGTGTATTTTCATAAAAATTTTTGAAAGCTATTTTTTATAATCTTTTTTTAAATCATCATTAAAAAGCTTTTGACAAGCTACGAGTGGATATATAGCAACTGCGTTGTATCACTGTATGGACTAAATGCACCCTTATGGGTAATACCTACCTGTAAAACCACAGTATAGTATCTAAATAGGATGTAACAGATAGTCAACCGTACCAACTCAAGGAAGGTGCTCTATGTTCAAAGGATCTCGCCAGCTTTATCTCAATCGAGAAGTGATAGGCCCATTTGCTGCTATATATGGTGTCGGCTTTGCGCCCTTACTAATATTACCTTTTCTATTCACTGCCATAATCAATTACTTTTCTATATCTGAGGCCGAAGCTGGTATGTTAGTCAGCGTACAGCTTGGAGCTATGTGTCTCGGCTCTTTATTAATCGCCCCTATCATCCATCGTTTTCCCAAAAAATATTTCGCCTTGCTTGGTACCGCATTGGCTATTATAGGTAATCTACTTTTCATATCATCTGGTAGCTTGACCACCTCTTATGGTTACCTTGCGATGTCAGGTTTAGGATATGGTTTTGCACTGGCAGCTGGCAATTCATCAGTAGCTGCATTAGGATCACGGTCGGCTGAGATATTTAATAGAGTGGTTCTTTTGGGTACTTTGTTAATGATTGTACTACTCAATGTGTTTCCACGTCTCATTATCCAATGGTCTCTTCCAGGCGCGCTTATAGGTTTAATTACCCTTCACTGTCTATTGATACCGGCACTGCTCTCAATACCATCTACAAAGATAAATTCTGGTTCCAATGAAAATGACAGGTCTCAATATAAGGTGCTATTCAAACCTTTATCAGTCTTTATTATATTAATGATGTTTTGCTATTTTATTAGAGATACGATGCTATGGGTGTTCGCTGAAAATATAGCGACCAACCGTTTAAGTATTGAGCCTGAAAGCGTCGGACTATTATTTAGCATTCATGGCGCAACCTCATTGCTCGGACCTTTATTATTGATATGGATGATGCGTAGATATGGCCAAGATAAGCTTTTACTATTAGGCGTCGTAGTCACTGGCATCATCTCTCTTGTGGTAAGTCAGACCCAAAGTGTGTTTGTATATTCGTTAATGGTTATCATCTGGTCTACTGCTCATTTTTTTACCTATAGCTGTATTATGGGAATAGCTGCTGCTGCAGATTCAAAGGGAATAGTAGCTGCTGTAGCAGGCTCCGCAGTTATGGGTGGAACAGCAGTGGCACCAGCTATTGCTGGCTATGCTATGGAAGGCGGAGGTCTAAACTTATTCACGATAAGTGTTGTCATTGCTATTCTAGCGACACTTGTTTTCGCTGGTCTGAGCATATATCTCAAAAATCGGACAAAGGCTACAAGTCGCAAGTCTGGACAAGCTCAGCTAAAACTTAAGGAGTCGTAGTGCAAGGGTATCCTCGTAGAGATACTAGGTCATGTTATACCTAACCTTATTTCAAAAATTATGGTTAGGTGCACATATACTGATAGAGTAGTTTTGGTATTATAGTTATATAAGCTTGTTGAGTCCGCATGCCCTTTAGGATGCTTGTTTTGATATAGGAAAGGACAACTCTTAATGAAGCATGATATAGAAAGAATGACATTATGGAATGATAAAGTAGGGAATCTTATCGAGGCGATAGGCATAAATAACTTTTTACATACGCTTTCTGATACTATCAAATTTTTCATACCAGATGCATCTGTTATCGTTTTTTCTGTACCTAGAAACCAACAACCTCAATGTTTGTTTGATAATTACCCTGAGTCTATTCGTAAAATAAATACTAGTGACTGGATTTCAGGTGCTTATTTACTTGATCCATTTTATATCAAGTGCTTTGATGACTCCCCTCAAGGGGCGTATCACCTGCTAGACTTAGTTCCTGAAGGGTTTCTGACTTCTGAGTATTACCAATTATACTACTCAATGACGCAATGCAAAGATGAAGTCTGCTTTATAGCTCATATCCATAAAGACTTAAGAATTAGTCTTTCGGTCGCAAGGGTACAAGACGATCGTGGTTTTAGTACCCAAGAATTAATGTCTTTGCGTTCCCTATCCTCTATTGTCCTGAACGCGTTGAATAAGCACTTCATCAAGCATCAAATAGTAGCTAGCAAAAGACAAGTCAAACTTCATAATCAACTCCAAGCTGGTATTAAGAATTTTGGTACATCTATTTTGACATTGCGTGAGCAAGATATGATTCAATATATATTGCTTGGTCACTCTTCAAAAACCATCTCGAAACAGTTAGATATCTCTTTCGATACGGTCAAGATGCATCGTAAAAATGCTTATGCCAAGCTAAAAATTTCCTCTCAAGCTGAACTGTTTTCACTGGTGCTTGAGTCTATTCCTTATATAGAAATATACCCTAATAAGGACCCTCTCCAAATATTTTTATCTAAGACTTGTGACATAACGAGCAGTGCTCCCTGCTAATTCACAAAACTTAAAAGCATCATTGTATACACTACAGCTTTCATCTATCACTTCTCTGTATAAGTCCAATAACTTAGAACACTTGGTAAAAACTTTCGACTAAAATAACGTATCCCTCTTTAATCAGAATATACTTCATACTCTCCGCTTCGACCTGTAAATTATGCTGAAAAAATTGTATAACTGAATTTAGTCAACTGACGACCCAAGAATAAGTTTGTTATCACTAAGAAAATGCGAGCTACAGCATGCAATTTAAAGCAGATACTGTTAAAAAATGGCACACGAAATCAGCAAGTTGCATGTATCTACTTAACAACTAATCATAGTGTTATAAACGTCATACTCTTTAAGCTTAGCTAAGCTAAGCCACATATAAAAACAGAACCACCTAGCTACTAACTTTCTTCATACACTGAACGACAAATATATTCTTTATTGCTAATCATTGAAGAGTTTTATCTGTCGACTATTATCTTTCAAAGAACTGCTAATACTACTGTTTTTGGTACTCTGAATTTATTGATAAATATATCTACTTGTTGATAGGTATATTTATATTACACTCTGAACCCTTATTACTATTGACCTATATCCGGAAGTTACAGCTATATATTGTGTATTGTTATTGTAAGAACAAGGACTCATCACCCCTTGGCCGCAGGTTCAAGTTCTATTGGGGCCACCAAATTCAAACCCTTACAAGCTAATGCCTGTAAGGGTTTGAATTTGCTTAAATTTCATACAAATGTACTGATACTATTGAAGTATGATGACTACTTTAGCTGAAAAACTGGAATAGAATTAAACCATCTACAAAACATATTGAAGAAGAATATTTAGTGACTATCATTCCTATTACCTAATGACAATCCAGCTATCAAACGTTTTAGTTTTGTAGAAGTTGAAATCGCAAATAATCAATCTTATTAAATAGTTAGTATGATTTTAGACATAAAAAACCCTCCCAACACTATAGTCGATCCACTATAAAATAAATACAGCGATACGAGGTACATTTTGTGCCGCCTCTGTCTGCGTAGGCACAGCAAGCAAGAAGAATGTAACCCATATCGCGTAGTTGTACCTCTTTTATTTAGGACTGACTATATAAAATATACTCTCATCCAAAATCAAAAATCCATCGTTGCTGAAAGCATAAATGTGCGCGGCTCACCTAAAGCAAGATCATTATAATGTGCCGTTGTCCAATAGGCTTTATTCATCACGTTATCGACGCGTGCTCGAATGGTGAGAGGTGTTTGATTAACAGAAGTGATATAACGTGCGCCAAGATCGTATGTGGTGTGACCTGGTAACGACTGTATATTATCATTTTCAAGGTATTGTTTAGACACAGCATTTGCATTCGCTGTTAGCGTTAAATTTTCTATAAAAGGCAAATCCCACTCTGCCCCAATTTTCGAGTACCACTTTGGAACACCTGCGGCTTGATTGCCTTCATTAACACCATCATTTGTTTTAGTTAACTTCGCATCAATATAGGTAATACCACCCATCAAGCGTACGCTTTCAGCAGGCGACCCAAAGAACCCCCACTCTACACCTCGATTACGCTGTTCACCAGCATAAGAGAAAACATTAGTATCTGTGTCGGTATAACTATTGGGTTTTTCAATTTCGTAGAGACTAAGGGTATGAGCAAACTCGCCAAGATCCATTTTTATCCCTATTTCTTTTTGTTTGGTTTTATAAGGAGCAAATATTTCACCCGAGTTTTCTGCACTTGTTGGTGCTGTAGCGCCTTTACTTAGCCCTTCTATATAGTTCGCATACAAAGAAGTCTGATCCGTCATCTTTATAAGAAACGCCACTGACGGCGTTATAGCGCTTTCATCATACTTAGTACCTGAGGATAAGGCACCTCCCGTTTGTTCTGTTGCTAGCTGCTGATACCGAGCACCTAAGGTGAGTTGGTATTTATCCTGATCAAACGATAAGGTATCTGCAATTCCGTAGCTAGTTAAACTTGTGTCAGTCGTCAATAACAGCGGTGCGTCAAAATTTAGGCTAGGAGTTTCCCATACTGGATTATAAATATTAGTGTCATATGTATAAGTGGCGTCAAAGTACTTAGCATTTAAATTGTACTCTTCATTGTAACGGGTAACATTCGCCGCAAGCTGATGCTCAATAGCTCCTGTCGAAAAATTGCTGTTCAGCCCTACTTCCATAGAGACTCTTTCATTATCATCAGCAACGTATCCAATCGTCGTATTTATATCTCCGTCAGAATTATATACCTGCGCTTTTGCTGCACTGAGTCCTTTATACTCCATTTTATTAGCACCTAAGGCGGCATAGACAGTCGTTTGATCAGTCACATCGAACTCACCGCGTGTGATTGCGCCTTTTGTTTTAGTATCATAAAAAGCCCAGCTTGGGTTCAATAACGTATCTGGATCTGGTGCACTAGGAATATCAACTCCTGATGCTACCGTGATACCTCGAGTCGGCCCATCGACATGTTCTGTCGTAGCATAAAGGTCAGCTGAAATTCGCGTACGTTCGCCTTTCCAGTCTAATGCAAGAGAGCCTACTTTAGCTTCTTTATCCTGGTCATTAACCGCACTTTCACCATCTCTATAAGCACCGTTTACTCGAACACCAAACTGCTTATTTTCACCGAATCGGCGACCGATATCCAGGCTCCCACTAAGCTGTGAGTCTGATATGTACTTAGTTGTCAATCGAGTGAGTGGTTCATCACCTGCTCGCTTAGTCACTAGATTCACAGAGCCTCCTACGGAGCCGTTAGGTGACATGCCATTAAGCATCGCTGATGGACCTTTCAACACCTCAACACGCTCAAACATCTCAGGTGAACTACGGTAATAAGGTGCCATACCAGTCAATCCATTCACTGTCACATCGTTACTATTCGAAGCAAAACCACGGATAGAATAGCTTTCAAGGTTTTGCCCACCTGCACCACTGGTATAAACAGATGGGTCTGTTGCTGTAATAATCTCACTGATATCTGCGGCTTGCTGATCCTCAATAAACTTCTCAGTATAACTAATGGCACTAAATGGCGTCTCTAAAAAGTCTTTGTTTCCCAAAAACCCAGCATGGTTGGTATAGGTTACTTGCCCTCCAGAATAGGTTTGACTATCGTTGCCTTCAGCCACTACTGTTATCGCTGGTAGTGTGGCAGTTGGTATTTCTTGGTTTCTTCCTGAATCTCTACTTTGCTGTTCGATCTCTAGTTCATTCACTTGCTGGCTGCTGGTCAGGTTGCTACCTTCCTGTGCATAGGATGATGGCACGCAGATAAATACTGTCCCAGCAGCTATACCTAATGACATCGCAAGCTTTGCCGATATAATATGATTAAGAGCGAAAGACGGTTTAGTCTGTGTCGTCCATTGTTTAACACTACTTTTGTGATTTAGCTGCTGAAGTTGATACATAAAAACATCCTCTTATTTTAGTAAGATACAAATACGAATAAAAACACAAATGATAATCATTAATAATTTTGGATAAAAAAAATCTCTTATTTTTCATTTAATTATTTACTGGCTTTACGTTCAAAACCTCTTTCGTTTTAGAATACATCTATGAAATTGACGGATAACCTTTGAGGACATCGTCCATGATGATGTTTAATGAGGTTGGACTAGCTGCTGCTATATACCACGCATCTGCATCAACAAAAACGACATGACCATTTTTCCATGCTTTTGTTTGACGTAATAAAGGATTGCTAATGTCATCAGGGCTTATAACAGAGCGGCGCTCCATAACAGCGGTACGGTCCACAATATAAATAATATCTGGATCTGCCTGCTGTATGAACTCGCTAGAAATAGGCTGCCCATGTAGGCTAGTTTCTACCACGGTACTAGCAGGCTTAACACCCAAATCATTAAAGATAAAACCATAGCGTGACTGCACACCAAAATTGCTAAAAGCGCCGTTGTTATGTAAAACAACCAATGCTTTTTCTGGACGGTTTTTTGTGAAGTCCTGAATCTCTTTGACTCTTGTATCTAATTGCATGGCCTCATCTTCCGCCAGCGCTTCCTTATCAAAAATACGACCCAGTGTTAACAGGTGATTTTTGACATTGGCTATATGTTGCTGATGGCTGTTCTTAAAATTCACATCAAAATGTAGGGTTGGTGCAATCTCTGACAGCTCTTGATAATGAGCGGCATGAAGTGGCGTCATCAAAATAAGATCAGGGTGCAGTGCATGGATATGTTCCATATTCGGTTGCACAATAGCGCCTAAATCTTCTACGCTAGCATCATCTTTATACTGAGCAAGAAAGTGAGGTACATAATCTTTCACCATGCCTGCAATTGGCACATCAAGCTGATCTAAAAAATCCGCTTCGTTCATATCCAGTACAGCGACACGTTGCGGGCGATTAGTAATAATAGTCGTACCCATCTCATGCTCGACGATAATAGGTGTTTCTAGTGCTTGTACCGTCTGCACAGATTGCGTAGATGATTTTTCGCATCCTTGCAGTGGAATAGCTACCGAAATAGCCAGTACACAGACCCAAAAGCTTTTTTTCAAACTCATACTCTTACCCCTGATAAATTGAAGAAGTTGCACAAGCAACCACGCTCATTACGAATAATTTCAAAATCAAGATCGTATAGCTCACTTAAATTGGTTTCTGTCACAACCTGTGCAGAGACTCCGCTGAAGCTAAGCGCACCATTTTTTAGAGCTACGATATGATCTGAATAATTGACCGCAAAATTGATATCGTGAATCACCAAAATTACCGTGCGTTCCTGTTCATCACTTAAACGACGTAAGGCTTGCATGATCTGCACAGCATGTTTCATATCTAGATTGTTCAAAGGCTCATCTAATAACAACACGTCCGTTTGTTGCGCAATAGTCATCGCCAAAAAAGCCATTTGACGCTGACCGCCACTCAATTCATCTAAATAAGCATGACGTAAAGACTCTAACGCTAAAAAATTAATCGCCTCATCAATGACTCGTCGATCCTCTATCGTCAAAGAACCACGACTATACGGAAAACGTCCAAAAGAGATCAGCTCCTCCACTGTCAATCGTAAATTAAAGCCCGGGGATTGCCGCAGTGTGGCCACATGATGAGCATATTCAGAAGTACGCATTTCATTGATTTTTCGACTATCAAGTGATACATAGCCACTACTGGGCTCTAATAGCCTAGCCATCATCATCAATAAAGTAGACTTACCTGCACCGTTAGGACCTATCAATGAGGTGACACGCCCTTTTGGAAACGCTAGAGAGACATCTGATAGCACGGATTTTTTGCCATAACTTTTATGGAGGTTACTAACGGTAATCATATAATCCCTCTAGTACGAACAGTCAATGCCAGAAAATAGATACCACACACTAGATTGACAAGAATACTGACACTGGTTTGATAGTTAAAAACATGCTCAACAAAAATTTGAGCCACTAAAAATACAGCTATAGAGACCGCACAACCTATAGGTAATGTGACTTTATGCTTACTACTTCCTGCAAGCGCATAAGCTATATTGGCAATAAACACACCCATAAATGCCGTGGGACCAATCAAGCTAGTTGACACAGCGACGAGAATGGCAATCAAAGCCAAATATAACTTGACGTATTTAGCATGGTTGATACCAAGTGACATCGATTGCTCACGACCGAAAGCCATCACATCTAATACAGGTAACGTCTTACGACTCAACCATAGCGCCGTTACTACTGCTAGTACGCCACACCAAACCATTTCAGGATTGGCTCTATTAAAAGAGGTATAGCTTAACCCTTGAAAAACCGAAAACTCACCTGGACTGATACGAAGTTGAATAAACTGTGTGACCGTACCAATGACCATTGTCAAAACCAGACCAAATAGCAGCAGCATAAAGACATCGCTTTTGCATCGAGGTAACAGCAAATGATGCAGTGCCCACGAATACACCAGCATCAACATGATGGATACGATGAAATTACCACTGACGCCTAACATCAGTAGCCCATTCGTACCCATAACCAGGAGCAACAGCGCTTGCCATAGCAGATAAACAGCCTCATACCCCATAATTGAAGGCGACAAAATACGGTTGCCTACAATGGTTTGAAAGACAATGGACGAAACAGCTAAACAGACACTACCAAGTACAATAGTTACTAGACGCATGAAGCGTTTCGGAATCAAATAATCAAAATCTAAACCTGAGCCTATCAATAAAAAAATAATTGCTAAAATGAGAATAAGTAGAAGCATAGTCCACATTTTTACCGCTTGACTCATCTGACACCCCTCATAATCAACATGAGGAAAATCACACCGCCCACCCCACCAGCAGTAAGCCCAATAGGGACCTCGAAAGGATAAATAATGACTCGCCCAAAAATATCACAAATAAGAAGCAAACAAGCACCGCTCAGCGCAACGACAGGTAATGTTCGTGATAAATTCTCTCCATATTTCAAAGCGACTAAATTAGGAATAACAAGGCCAACAAAAGGTATCGCGCCAATAGTAATAACCGATGCCGCGACGGTCACCGACACTAAAATAAGCCCCAATGCGGCTGTCGCAGCATAACGCAATCCTAAACTGGCCGCCATTTCCTCACCCATGCCCATTACCGTGAAACGATGCGCATAAAAATAAGCCAATACAATGATGGGCAAAATAATATAAATAAGCTCATATTGACCTTGCACAACCCTTGAAAAATCTCCTAACAACCAGCCTTGCATACTTTGTAAAATATTATGCTGATAGGCATAAAACTCAGCTATCGAACTCAGCACACTGCCATACATCAACCCAAGTACAGGAATCAGTACGGAGTTTTTGAAAGTAATGCGGCTTATAATAAAAATGAAGAGCAGGCTCGCTGCAAAACAAAAGAGCATGGAAAATAGCATTTTATAGCTGGTGCTAGCACTAGGAAGCAGCGTTAGTGAGACTAAAATACCAAGCTTGGCTGCATCCAAACCACCTGATGTGGCAGGTTCGACGAACTTATTGCGCACAATGTGTTGCAAAATAACGCCACTGACAGACAACCCTACCCCTGTCAGTACCAGAGCAATCAGCCGTGGTATACGGCTCGCCGTTAGGGTCAACCACGCATCGCTTGAAAAATTAAAGAGCGCTACAATTGACACCTGCTTTGAGCCCAGCATTAGAGAAGCAGCACAGAGCAAAATGAGTAACAAAAATAGTGAGCGCATTATTGAAACTCTTTTAACTTATATAAATACGAATGACTTTTTACTCTGCGAAATACCATCACAAGTCTATAAAATGATTTGATAGGAATTTTCTCATTAAAGTATAAATGAGCATCAATCATACTATGCTTGTTTGAATAGATACGTTGAATATAGGGTGAAACTGGGAAATTGTACGGTGAATAAGGGAACTTATTCAGAATAGTATCTAACCATTTTCTAAAGTTAAAAAATTAGATAAACTCAAACACAGCTTGAGATTAGCGTAAATTACTCACCTTTAATCAGGGCTTATTTAGCGTGTTTTAGAGAATAGTAGCAGCTTGACATAAATAGTCTGACTAGATAAGTTGTGTGGGTGTGACGCCATAAAATTTGGCGAATGCTTTGCTGAAATTACTAGGATCATGATAGCCAACATACCATGCCGTCTCTTGAACACTTTTATATTCATCTAACAATAAACGCATTGCTTCCTGCATACGTAATTCACGAATAAAGCAGCCTATTGTTCTGCCCGTTTGTTGTTTGAACTGTTGTTTTAGATAGCATTCGTTTATACCCACTCGTTGAGCCAGCAAGGAGATTGTTAGCTTATGCTGGTACTCTTGGCGAATAATATCAACGGCGTGATCAATTGGACTTTTTTGGTTTATTAGTCGGCCAGATTTGTCCTGAATACCAAACATATCTTGACAGAGAAGCAGCGCTTGACTCTCTAAAATCAGGCGATCGCTTAAAGTGTAGCAAGGCAGTGAGAGAATATAAGCTGCGCGAGCAAGTAGCCTTGACTGGTTTGATAAACGAACTTGAATCATTTCAGGGTCTTGATCGTCAGCTGGCAATAACCAAGCCGGCAAATCGAAGCTTTCTGCCCAACGTGACAGTAGCTCTTGATTAAAATCGATTGATACCACATGGCTATTTATGGATAGTTTCTGCAAATACTCAGTATCGGTAGTAGAGTTTATATCACCAAAATCTCCTGATCGTCGCCAAATTTGCTGCGAGTGAATGTATGTATCGGTACGTAAGTTACTAGCATGTAACGTATAGTTTGCATCTACAATCAAATGCATGCCAACATCACAAGAAAATGGTGCAGCGGGTTCAACCACAGGTTGCTGATCAGTGATGCAGTTTCGACCGAGCACAATACCGTTATGCAAGTTCAGCAAGTCACCGTAACCAGAGCTACCATCGTAAATTGGACGTTTAATCAAATAATCAGAATCAGGGCGATCAAAATTCCAATATTTGGTCTGATAGTGGTCATAAAATGTGTTCAAGTCTGCCATAAAAATATAATCACGATGTTTTAGGTTGTGGTTTGAGTGAGTAAAGAATAGACGTTTTATTACATATTCAGATAAAACAGGTTTACTTGAATGAGTGGTCAGTTATCAACTCTTGAAGTAATCATAGCATTATTCGCAATAAACAATCATTTTAATGTAAATGATTATCAATTAAACATAAATAGCTGGAACTAATATATCAGGATGAAGCAATAATGAGCCTACTTATAGCCAACATAAAAAATGAACTGGATGATATTAAAGCATTATGGAAGCCTACTGATATTGCAAAATTCAATCAATTGACCGTCAAGCTGGCCAAACTGAAAGGCGAATATGAATGGCATAATCATGAACATGAAGACAAGTTATTTCATGTACTGTCAGGGCAGTTATTTATTATATTACAGGACAGAACTATAGAGGTTAATGCTGGCGAAGTGGTCGTTATTCCCAAGAATACTGACCATAAACCTCATGCACCGACTGAGACTAGCGTGATGTTTTTTGAACCTTTATAAAACAGAGCTCGCACTTGATGATAATTCTAATTACCAGTTAACGAAATCAGCACATGTAAGATAATGTCACAACATACTATTTAGTTGAGCTACATCTATATGATATAGGATGAACCAAGCGATTTTTAGATGAATAACATTCATTCAAAAACTAAATAGTGAACTATATTATAATTCATCATGTATCAAACCTCTTATTTTCAGACGCTCTAAAATACAAATTATCGTGATTAAACGGTATCACTGTCACGTATAGCATCAGTTACTAGTGCTTGGTAGTCTGATTGATTTGGCAACTAAATAGTGATATGGAAAGCTTGTACGGGTTTGTCCAAATGGCGCGTATACCCACACATGTAATTTTTGGCAAACATAAGAGTGAGGTTATTGCAGATTTAGCTACGAGCTCTGAAGGTGCTTGCTATATTAACTGGCGGCTTAAACAGGACAGTATTGACCCTTACTTAGCTCAAGTATGCAAACAAGCATTTGAGCTGGCATAAAAGTACTAATACTCATATGGAGGATATATTGACTGGACTTCCGCTACGTGTAAGTAATCTAAGCGCTGTACATTGCATAAGCGCATTGACCTTACTGTCGAATACGTAGGTATAAATTTAGGATGTTCTAGACTAAAAGCGCCACAGCAAGAATACTTAGTGATATAGTTAAGTTATACCTTAACAGTTTGTTATTCACGTTATGTGAGGACCATTTGCAATGTTTCACTTACCTTTGCTAAATGCATTAAAAACTTTTGTTATAGCAGGACATTACCTTAATTTCACTAAAGCTTCTGAAGATCTATTAGTCTCGCCTTCAGCCGTTAGCCATCAAATAAAAACATTAGAAGAGTATATTGGTGTCAAATTGTTTATTCGAGAGAATCGAAATTTGACACTTACGATAGAAGGGTCTCAACTGCATGCTTCTCTCGAAGAACCTTTTAATCAGATTGCCCGTACCTTGCACAACACACTACAAAATAGAGAAAGAGAGACTCTTAACGTTTCTCTGCGTCCATTTTTTTCTAGTACATGGCTAGCCCCACGTTTAAACGATTTTTTGAGAGAGAATCCTCAAATACAGATCAACCTGACTCACGGTATTATTGCTCCGGACTTCTTGACTAATCATATTGATGTTGCAATAGTCTGGGGAAAAGGAAATTGGAAAGGTATAGAGGCAAAACTTTTAATGCCAGGAAATTTGGCACCTGTTTGTAGCCCAATTCTTATTGAACAGCAAGGCTATCCAAAAAATCCATCTGATTTAAAGAACTATACTTTGATTCATGATGAGGACCACTCTGCCTGGGACACATGGTTAGATCAATCTGGCACAGAAAATATTGGTTTCAAAGCTGGTCTAATAATTGATGATACTAATGTTAGAGTTCAATCCATACTCAATGGTCAAGGGATCATGCTAGGTTGTCCCACTCTATTGAAGGAATACTTAGACGATGGACGACTGGTTAAGTTATTTGAATCATGTTTAAACGACTATTCTTACTACTTGGTATATTCTAAAAATGCATTATTGACTCATAATATGAAAATCTTTATTGACTGGATTACGAGTGAAGCACTAATCAGTATTAACCCTGAACTTTAAAAACTATAAGATTGATGTGAGAAAATAACATTCATAAAAAATATAATACTAGTTTATTTTCTTATTAGTTGGAACTTTACATGTGATGTAAACTCCCTATTGTAGGATCCAATGCAAGTTCATGAAATCCTACAATAAAATCAGATATTATCTATAAATTAAGCATATATTTATAGTATAAAAAAACATATTGCGATACTGCTCTTAAACGTCCAATTCATACACTTACTTTATATCTAAACATTTAGATGCCCAACAAGAAATAGCTAGTAACTGATCATCTTGCCTAGCCTGACCAATCAGCTGTAAACCTAATGGTAGACCTTGCTTATCAGTTATCCCAGGCAATGTCACCACCGGTAATCCTAATACTTGCCAAGGTCGACTCATATGTGGCTGCCCTGTTGAAACATGACCCAGAGGTGCTACACCTGGTGCAGCAGGAGCTAATATTACATCCACACCTAAATGTTTAGGGTCAGACCATAACCAATGGCCAATCTCAGCCACCTCTTTTAACGACTTCTGATAACTTTCATGCGTCATCTTACGACCTTTTTCGAATAGACCTTTCAAAGCTTCAGAAACCTGTTCATCATATTCAGCTTCATAACTTAGGTTACGAACGACTTCCCAAGCCATGATATTTTCGTGATGTTCTACTAGGCGCTGAATAGAATCACAACTAGACATCTCAATTATTTCTGCTCCTACTTGGTGTAAACAATCACTAAACTGCTTTAATGCGATATCCATATCAGGATCACTTCTACCAATAATATCTCCCTGACATACAAGAATACGGTAAGGGCGGTCACACGTTACCGAAGATATCTTAGGCTGTAATAATAAAATACTACGCAACAGTTCAATATCTTCTACCCGATGAGCAAACAGACCAAGAGAGTCTAATGATTGAGCTAACGGCTGTATACCACGTAAAGAGTATTCACCTCGACTACCTACATAGCCTACAACACCACAATACGCAGCAGGGCGAATAACCGATGCTGCCGTTTGAGATCCGAGTGCGACGGGCACCATAAAATCAGCAACTGAAGCAGCAGAGCCACTCGATGAACCACCAGGAGTACGTTTCAAATCTTTAGGATTACGTGTTTTACCTGGCTGAAAATATGCAAATTCCGTTGTCACCGTTTTACCTAGTATGATCCCACCAGCCTGCGTTAGCAAAGTAACACAGCTAGCATTATCTACTGGCTGTCTGCCACGATGAATAGACGACCCCATCTCTGTTGGCATACAACGTGTATCAATAATATCTTTAATAGCAACAGGCAAACCTTGCAACACACTATTTTGATAAAACGTCTTATTTTGCTGGTATTTTTGCAAATACTCTTCTCGAGATAAAAGAAATTGCCAAGCCCCAACTTCTGTTTCACGGGCTTCAATTTGATCGTAATAAGCATTGATTAGCTCTTCAGCAGTACAATCACCGGCGGCAATCGCATCTAATGCTTGGCTTAGGCCCAGTTCTTTTAGATTAGTTTTGGATTTTTGTTTACTCATAATCCTGACTCTTTTAAAATTTCACTAAAGAAATTTGATGGCACATCAGCGACTCCACCACCAATACGTCCGGCTTCGCCACGATCTTCAATCATACCTAGCACTACCATTGGGCCACCTTGATACTTGTCAACTTTACGCGCACAGGTAACAGCAAAACGGTCGCCGAACCCAGAGAAAGAGCTGGTTAACGCTTTTTCTGGACGAGTTAATGCATCTTCGGGTAAATAGTTTTTGAGAGCATCATAAGATGCTGATGCGGTATTTAAAACTTGGCCACCCAAACCAATAAAGTCAACAACAGCACTATCACCAATCGCACCAACAGCGGTACGACCAGAATGAATAGCCTCGACTTTCCCTCTTACTTCAGGTGCAGGCATGGTGAACCAAATACCAGGTTTAGTCGCAATTTGAACCCCAAACTCATGACCATTTCCACCCGCCTTAGTAATCAAAGAAGCCCCCTCAACACCCTCGGGCGCAGACATGATCAGACTACTCGCTGCCATCCAAACATTGAGCGAAAATGCTAGCGCACCATTTAAAAAAGTTTCAATAGTTTCTGGTATATCATCACGATTCACCTCAAACAGTAAATCAGCAATTAAAGCTGACCCTGCAATCGTACGTCCATGGCAGTCATCGCCTTTATCTAACGCAGTCTTAATAATAGGTAGTAAATCAATTGGAGTAGATAATCGAGGTTTTATCCAGTCGCTTAGTTTGCTATTCAGCCAGGTTAAGTGTTCTTGAAGCTCTGGATCTAATTTACCTAAGCGAGTACAGTGCAACATACCTTCATTCAGCACTGAATATTTACGCGCAGTTAGATTATTGGCGTCTGCTACAATTATTAGTTGCATTGAGGGCGAAACCACTCCTGCTAACGGCACAACTATATTATGGTCTTGAGCAGCTGCAATATTAATCTGCCCTTGCAAGATCATATCTTTAGCCTGTGTATAACTATCAGCCCAACCTTCCCATACAGCTCCTACACAAAGAGAGTTCATAACTGGGGTTGGAATCGTGTCCACAGAACTAAAAGGTGGACCAGCGTGAAGCAGTATATTGTCTTGCTCAGTCACAACATCACTGACTAGACACATTCCAATCCATTGAGGACGACATTTTGAGACTCGATCAAAAGCAGTTTGATCAGCAGCGGATAACAACATAAACTATTCTCCTAAAACGAATACCATCAACTAAGATGGCACTCGTATATAATAAAAATAAGGAACATAATTGACAAAGAACTGAGGATTAACCAGCTTGAACCCAGCTCTCACTATTTGCTAAAGCAGCTGATTGAGCAATACGATTCAGGAAATCGCGCTCTACAGTTGTTCCTGGAAGTTGTGTCCCATTGACTTCAATAGACGCAGCACCAGCAGGTTGAAAAATAGCAAACATTTCATGTTTGCCAGTTTGAGTTTCTTCAGGTGGCAGTGCCACTGCAAAAGGCTCAGATAAATCTTGCCAGATCATACTCAAGGTAACATCACTACCAGCAGAATGGGCAATACAAGCCTGTTGCTTTGGATAATCTACTTCTGTTTTGAAGCTGGCATCAGAAATATATTCTAAACTGTCTAATGCAACTGCTTTACGAAATAGGCCGAACTGACGGACAAAGTTTTCAACTAGATATTGAGCCAGCTCTAAGTTATCTGTTAAGCACTGACGTACTGCTGAATCATCCTTTTCCTGATAAGGATTATCCAATACCAGAATAGCCTCACCACGTCCATAATCTGACGCAGCAATGCGAAAATATAAAGCAAGAGTAGAATAGTCGTCTTTAGTAGTATCTTTCTTTAAGTAGATAAATGGATTATCTCCAGTCCAATCAACTTTCCCTGTACGAATAGAGTTCATAATATAAATCCTTATATAGTTTATTTATCATTTACGAGTTAGGTAAATGCTTCTTAAGCGCGCGCTTTCGCTTTGGCCCTTAACTGTTCAAAATTAGATGTAGGTTGCCAACCCAAAATTTCTTTTGCAGCGGAACTTGAAAATACTGACGCTCTAGGATTCTCCTGAAAACGTCGTGGTATAGTGATCTCTGGCAGTTCACCAATAACATTCTGATACCAATCCAGTGTAGGTTTTGGATTTGATGTATCATCAGCACTTAGAAAAAACGTACCGTAACGCAGCCCTTTAGCTTTTAGTGCACAGTCAAAAGCAGTCGCTACATCTTCAGCCGTTACATAGTAAAACAACCAATTACGATCGGGTGCATCAACAAACTGAATGTACTCCTCCAACGTTTCATCAAGAACAACTGCTAGTGGACGTAGACAAATCACATCCATATTAGTACCATCTACAAAGCTTTTTGCCATTTGCTCCATAACTATTTTGGAGACACTATAAGCTTCAACTGGTCTATTCTCATGTGTCTCATCAATAGGCAAACGAGTTGGCTTCCAGTCAGGGCGCATCTCGCTCAGACCACAGGCCGACACACTAGAACAAAGTACGACCTTCTGTACATTAGCCTCTGAAGCTGCTTGTAATACATGCCAAGTGCCTCTCACATTGACATCAATGTACTTTTCAGGTGCACATTTCCAGTCATAATCTAAAGCTGCCAAATGCACCACTGCATCAGCACCTTCAAACGCTTTGCGTAATTGTGGTAGTTCCATCACATTTGCTTCAACATATTCAACGTTCTTATCACCTGGGACTAAATCAGCAACAACTACTTCATAACTCTTCAGCAACTGACGGACAACATATTCTCCTACACGACCAGCACCACCCGTTACTACTACACGTTTAATTGACATAACATCACCTAATATATTTCAAGTTATTATTTATAAATCTAGTAATTTTTTGCTTTTTTTAATACTTAGCGCTAAGCGTCAAAGATCTAAAACCACTTCTGAAGAAATTGCACGTGAAACACACAACATCATATAATCATTATCCGCCCTCTCTTCCTCTGTAAGAACAGAGTCGCGATGATCAGGAATACCTGATAGCACACGCGTCTCACAGGTGCCACAGACACCATCTCTACAGGAAACGGGGATTTTTATACCTGCTTCGCGCAGTACGTCTAAGGCGGACTTACCATTAGGAATTTGAATACGCTGACCTGTACTGTTAATAACTACATCAAAAGCATTACCAGAAGTGTCAACAGGATTGGCAGCAAAACGCTCAATATCCAAACTCCAAGTTGGATTGACCTGTTGCTCATCTAGCAGCTCTAAAGCATCTAAAAGTGGTTTGGGACCACAGGAATAAACAGAGGTTTCAGCATCACAAGTTGCTAATAAGCTTGGTAAATCTATAAAGCCATCTTTTTTATCACCATGAAGCGTAATACGAGATTGATCGTAATTTGCTAACGTATCTAAATATGACATCCGACTACGTTCTCGAGAAAGGTAAACAAATTGCCAATCTAAATCTTCTGTATCAGCTTGCTGTAACATTGCCAATAAAGGCGTTATACCTATACCACCAGCAATAAACAAACATTTCTTGCGAGGAGAAAAAGGAAAGTGATTGCGCGGATTAGAGACTTTTATGGTGCTACCTTGACTCAGTTGGTTATGAATAAACATTGAACCACCGCGTCCTCGCTCTTCGCGCAGAATAGCAACCTTCCAGTGAGTACGATCAAGATAGTCACTACATAGCGAGTAATGGCGCAACATAATGTCATCATCCATACCGTTCGGTGCACCAGCAGAGACTTCTAACACTAATTCAATATGTGCACCAGGCTGCCAAGCAGGCAAAAGTCCACCATCAGAAGCTACTAAGGTTAATTCAGTAACATCCTCAGTTAACTGTTGCTTAGCAGCTACCTTAACCACAATATAATCGTTCATAGCTATAAGCTCCCTTTATAGTGCTCCGCTATATAAGCGGAGCTACAATTCCAAATCCGTTGAAAAAACAGTTATAGTTAATTTGAGTAATTAGATCATTCAGCTAAGATACTTTCTAAGTAATGTTGAGTGGGTTTTTCCTCAGATCCAGCGCGTTTTTCTTCGGCTCTATACTTATCAATGAGCCAATTTTGCAAGCGCTGAATAACTAATTCATGCGATGTTAAATAACCACGAGTAGCATATTTAGACTGCATTCCTTTCTGCACTCCTTTCCAAGCAAATAAGTCTTCTTCCATGACTTGCCATAAATCGTCATGCTCTTGCTGAAAATTCTTTTCATAGCTTTCTAATGCTAGAGTAGATTCAGGATACATCCACGAAACCCCATACCAAGACTCAGTTGCACCTTTAGGTAACCACATGAAATATTTAACTTTATCCGGCATTGCAACGATCAATAAGTTAGGAGCTACTGTAACGTAGGTCAATTGCTTACGTTCCTCATCAGTCAAAGTATCGATAGGAGGCTGAAGAATAGAACCCGTATTTGTAGGGGCAGCATC
>NZ_JBQSVH010000029.1:0-27916 GCF_052376135.1 Psychrobacter sp. AOP7-C1-14
TATCATAGACAAGAGCGCAAAATTTACAGTGTCTAATGAAGTTCTTAGTGAATGCTTAAGGTATGGCCAGGTTAGAGTATTTGCGTTTAATTACCTAGATTATCTATTGTGGAAAGATACTGAGTTACTTCAAGAAACAAAATCTAAATTTAGGTTTAGTTTCAAAAGTTCTGTTGAGCACTTTTCACCTCAAACCTCTAGAGTTAATGAGATATTATCTGAAACTGATTTACATGGGTTCGGAAATTTATGTTTAATGAGTATTAGTGAGAACTCGTCTTTAAGTAATGACACTCCTAAGCAAAAGGCTGAGATATTAGAGAGTCAGCGTAACAAGATGGCTCCATTAAGCTTGAAATTAGAGCTGATGATTGCAACACTAGGAGATAAATTATGGAACGATGAATCCATAAAAGCACATAAAAATAAAGTATTTGAGGTTTTGAAGGAAGATATTGAATCAGCACTATGAGTTCTGAAAGTGACATTATCTAATGGAAAGCTAACAAGACCCGTAGGTATGTCTATGGTGATACACTAAGTTTTTATAGTGTTTAAGAGATATAACCTTCAAAAAAGCCAGACAGCTTAAGCTGTCTGGCTTTTTTGAAGGTAAAAATTTATTTATTTTCTTTATTCGTCCGCCATAAAGCATGCTCACATATCGAACATAACCAACTGTCTTTTGCTCGCATATAAGGGATATCTGCTGGCACTTCAATCGGACAAGCATAACCGCAGTACTCACATACAACATCGTCCAAGTAAGCATAACACTGAGCGACTTTCTCAAAGAATACTTGAGGACTTACCTCATACTTCTCACAAAGCATTTTCACATGTTTAATAAAGCCGCTCTGATTATCATATGCCCAGTAATCCTCACACATTTTGATATCATATGGGCTCTGCGTCATATTAGGCTGAAGTTTTACACTCATAATACTCTCCTCAGTAGTTGCCATAATCAGAGTACGGTAGTAGCTCATAAAGCTCGCCCTGAAGCTGACAACGCATATCCTCAATTACAACCAAGACTCGAGTCTAAGCGCTTCTGCACCCATACACGCATCGCCATATCATTATTAAAGCACCGCTTTACTCCCAAGAAGTGTGCTAGGTTATAACCCGATGAAATGTACAACTCACGCATCAATGCATTGGCGATAAGATTTGCATCTGCACTGATTGCACTATCAGGTTTAAACTCACCAAACAGTTCTTCATAATTGATGATTTTCATTGCGACGTCTCCTTTTCAGTTTGTGCATTAGAGCTATTCGATGCACTGGTTAGCTTCTTCTTGCTCGCCAGTAGCAAGTTATCCATCGCTGAGCCATCTTGACGGGTGATATCAGGCACATAGCGGCTATACACTCGAAACAGCATCTCTGTACTACTGTGACCCATCTGCCTAGCAATCCACTCAGGGTTCTCACCAGCAGTGAGCCAAAGCGTGGCTGCTGTATGCCGAGTCTGATAAGCACGCCTGTGTTTCAAACCGAGTAGGGCAAGGGTGGGTTTCCATACCCGTCTATTCACATTACGATACTCCATCGGGTTGCCCTGTGAGTTGCAAAATACGAACTCTGATTTACCGTAGGTGCGTGCCTTCTGCTCTAGTAGGGCATCGTAGACCAACTGTGATATCGCAATATCGCGTTGTGAGCCTAATGTTTTAGTCGGACCCATCTCACCATCAACTAATGCCTCTCTTATACTAATCTCACGGCGATCAAAATTAATGCAATCCCACTTCAGCCCATCTATTTCACTGGTACGCATTCCTGTAAAGAAGCGAATAGTGTAGTAGGGCTTATAGTCAGCTCGAACATGCTTTAAAAACAGCCATACCTCAGCCAGGGTAAAAGGGTTTACATCTGGACGAGCTTGTTTGAGATTCTTAATATTTTTATAAGGCGTCTCAAACTCATGGCGATCTGATGCTTCTTCTAGTATCATACGAAGAAGTATCATGATCTGATTGATCCGTGCTACTGACAGACTTGACTGACCATTTTTACCGTAACGAACTTTGGCGAGAGAGCTACGGAAGGTTAGCAAGTCTGATTTTTTTATGGCATGTATCGCTTTGCCACCAAATTCAGGTAACAAATACTTATTCAGAATAATCTGTATCTTTTGCCGATAGCTCGGCCGCCATTCAATTTTCTTCTCTTCGTAAAAAATCTCTGCAAACTGCTCAAAGGTCGGATTGCGACTGATACAAGCTTCGGCTCTATCAGCCAGTGCCGTCATTTCTTTTAAACGTGTACTCTTTGGAAAGTAAGCGCCATAGTCAAAGATGCCTAGGGTTATTTCTGCATCTATCTTTTTCAAAACAGTCGCTAATTTTTTTCTGTTAGCTGGATTATCTTCTAAGCTAGTCTTTTCTCGACAACGTATACCTAGGTAGTAGAAATCGGCAATTAGTTTGCCAAACCGTTTTTGTATAGTAGCCATGATACATCTCCCTCTATTATTGAAGTGCCATACCGTTGATAGCGCTCATAACCGGCTTGCACATATCCTCTTCGATACGCTCCCATACATACAGAATCTTACGGCCACCAAAAGGGCGTATGTAGTGAATGTTTTCAATCAAAACGGTGTCTTTCATTTGATTGCGGATAGTACGTGCGTCGTACTTGATGCGCTCAGCTAACTCATCAGTTGTTAAGTAAGTATTACTCATTGTCTTTACCTCTTTTCAGTTATTAAGTCATTGCATTAAATGATAGAATAGAAATTATTTTATCAGCCTGTAAAAATGCATCTTTGAAGTATCAGCTATTATTTACCCGCTTAAAGGTAATTAATAACCGATTTGTGTAATATATTACCTTTTTACTGCAATGTAAAGCATTTTTACCCGAAAAGAGGTAAAATTTATGATTGTGTCTAAACTCCCCGTTATTTTGGCAGAGAAAAAATTGCGTGTAGCAGATGTTGTAAGAGCAACAGGCATGAGTAAATCAACCCTTCATAAACTATATAATGAAGAGTCATCAAGAATTGATTTCAATACTATCGACCAGTTATGTGAGTTTTTAGACGTGCAGGTGGGTGACTTGTTTATCTATAAGCCAAATACTAAAGATGTGGGTGACCAGTCTTGATGACTTATAAAACTGGAAATATATGAGTAGAGAAACAGCTGTATGGCCTTGTCTAAAAGGCGCTTCAAAGTATAAAATTAAGGTTAGGGTTATTTTTTTATATTTACTTTTCTCTGTTTTGGTCACGCTATAAGCTAATTGTAAAAAAGCAGGGAAAAGGAAAAGCGATTCTAAGAAATATTTTCTTAGAATCGCTTCTTATAAAGGTAGGAATAGTCAGTTGGGGTCAATTACAAAATTAGTATTTATAGCGTGGGCACGAAATGGTCACGGTGCTGATTTTGAGTCTTTTATCTCGTTAGATTAACTTAATAGTTTGATTGGTCAATAAGATATAAAAACGCTGTAGCCCCTGAAAATCAGACAAAAAAAAGCCTCACTGTTAAGTGAGGCTTTTTAAGTATTTGGAGCGGGAAAAGAGATTCGAACTCTCGACCCCAACCTTGGCAAGGTTATGCTCTACCACTGAGCTATTCCCGCTAATTATCAATTAACTATCGTCAGTTGATGAAGGCGTATTATACGCAGTTTTTTTAGGGTGTCAACACTTATGACGAAAAAAGTTGAAGTTATTAAAATAGGCATGTCTTCTGGTTATAGATGTATGTTATAACGGTTTATTATAATATGTATTCCAAAAGCTTTGAGTGCATAAATAAGCTGGGACGCACTTTATAATTTAATCTCAATTACATTCACAGTTATCAATACTTACAAAGATAAGTTACAAGGATAAAAAATGAGTCAACAATATACCATCGCTGATTATTTGTTTGATCGTGTCGCAGAAGCGGGTGCATCTGAGATATTTGGCGTACCTGGTGATTTCAATTTAACTTTTTTGGATAATATTCTCGCCTCTGACAAGCTGCGTTGGGTGGGTAATACCAATGAGCTAAACGCAGGCTATGCTGCTGATGGCTATGCACGTGAGCGTGGGTTTGCCACTATGGTGACGACTTTTGGTGTAGGCGAGCTGTCAGCGATTAACGCAACCGCAGGTTCTTTTGCTGAGTATGCGCCTGTATTGCATATCGTAGGTGCGCCCAGCACAGCCTTACAAGACTCAAAGCGTCGTATTCATCATTCGCTTGGTGACGGCGTATTCAATCATTTCATCAAGATGGTTGAGCCAGTGACCGTGGCACGAGCGCAGATTACCCCTGAAAATGCTGCCTCAGAAATTGATAGAGTAATTCGCTTGATTCTCAAAAAGCATCGCCCGGGCTATCTATTACTATCACCAGACGTCGCGCGTCAGCCCATCTATCCACCAACGACTAAGCTGATCGATAGCCAAGAAGATATTACCAGCCAAGCCGCATTGTCAGACTTTAAACAAGCACTAACAGAGTTTTTGCCAAATAAGACCACCACACTAATGGCAGATTTGATGGTGCATCGTTTGGGGTTACAATCACAGCTCAAAGCATTGATCGCTGATACAGATATCCCTTATACCACGCTATCTTGGGGTAAGACGCTACTCGATGAAAATAGCAATCGTTGGGCAGGCACTTATGCGGGTGTTGCTTCGCGTCCAATTGTGAAAGATGCGGTAGAAAACTGCGAATGCCTCATCAAAGTAGGGGTGCAATATACCGACACCACCACCGCAGGATTTAGCCAAGATATCAATGAAGATGTGGTCGTAGACTTACATTATGAACGTGCTTCCATTAGTGGTAAGAATTTTGCACCGATTGCGCTAAAAGATGCATTGCAAGCTCTGCATGAAGTGATGACCTCTGGCATTAACATCGTACCGAAACCTTTCTGTGAAGAAGTTAAGCCGTACGAACAAAAAGGTAAAGACAGTGAGTCTATTCGCCAAGATGACCTATGGCATATTATCGCTGACCGCTTAGATCACAATAACTTGGTATTTTCTGAACAAGGAACGGCCTATTTTGGTATCAGTGATGTGCGCCTGCCAGAAGGGGTGACATCATATGGGCAGCCCATGTGGGGGTCGATTGGTTACACGTTGCCTGCCAGCTTGGGCGCGGCGATTGCGTCACCAGATAAACGCAGTGTGTTATTGATTGGTGATGGTTCAGCATTGCTGACTGTGCAAGAATTGGCAGTAATCATTCAAGAGCGCATCAACCCTGTAATCGTCTTAGTCAATAACGATGGCTATACGGTAGAGCGCGCAATTCATGGTGAGAACCAGTATTATAATGACATTCCTAAATGCGACTGGTAGATTATGCCACAAGCATTTGGCGCGACAGAAGAAAATAGCGTATTACTCAGAGCAGAGACAGCAGGCGAGCTAAAGTCTGCTTTTGACAAAGCTGCCGAGACGACTGATAAGCTTGTGATGATTGAGGTAATTGCAGACAAGCATGATATACCGCCATTGCTAGCAGATATTAGCGCGGCGCTAAAACCAAAAAAAGACTAGGTAATTTGTAAAAGTCCGCTTGATAGAAGTAAACAGCCCCATTTAGCACCATAGCTAGATGGGGTTTTTTGTGTTTTTTTATTATACGGTTTAATTAATCAGTGTTTGCTCTTATGTCAGTTTGCAGACTTTAGTATCATGGCGGATTGGGCTACGTTCAGCCTTTATACTCAACAGGAGATAGACCCGTCGTGATTTGGTTAAAAATGCTTATCGGCGCATTGATGGTACTGGCAATTCAACTATTTGCCCAAACCAGATTTTTCTATTTGGCCGCACTTGCGCCATTATTTCCCACTTTTACGTTAATCAGTCACTTTATCGTTGGCACTGAGCGCAGTCCTGCTGATTTAAAGATCGCGCTGATATTTAGTATGCTTGGTGTCATACCGCATTTGATTTATACCTTTGTGGTGTTTTTTAGCATCAGCTATATGAGTTTATACAAGGCACTGCTATTAGGCGTGGTCGCTTGGACGATTGCGGCCGCTATTTTGGTACTGACATGGCAGTACATTCAGGGCTAAGTATTATTAAGGTGTAAACTCTTTCAGCACAGCCACAGCATTTGATGAGTTTTGCTTTGGTATTTGAGCGTTTTTACTTGAAGTGTTTTTTATCGATTTAGTATTGGCCGCTAGTCCTGACGATGATACTAATATCATCACAAATAATTGCCATTCATATTTTGAATAACGGCCGCTTATGTTAGGCTCACTGGTGTAATATCTACTAACAGCAAGATAATGAAAACAATATCGCAATCAAATACGATTCTGAATAATAAAAAATAGGGCTCAAAAAAAATGGATACCTTGAATATCCTGTATCTGGTAGGCGCAGTATTAATATTCGCCAGTATCATGGCGAGTACGTTATCGGCTCGTTTAGGCGTACCATTGTTGTTGCTGTTTTTGATAGTGGGTATGTTGGCAGGCGAGCAGGGGATCTTGGGTATTGAGTTCTCTCAATATGCGCTAGCCAATTTCGTTGGGCAGGCAGCTTTAGCCTGTATCTTGTTAGATGGTGGTTTACGTACATCCTTCAAGTCTTTCCGAGTGGGTCTAAAACCTGCGATTACCCTAGCCACGTGGGGTGTGCTGGTCACAGTCATGGTGCTAGGGGTGTTTGTCACTTGGCTGCTCGATGTCGATTGGCGCTTTGGTTTACTGATGGCAGCAATTGTCGGTTCAACCGATGCGGCAGCGGTATTCTCTCTATTGCGTAATGGCGGCGTCAAGCTTAACGACCGTGTACAAGCCACGCTCGAATTAGAATCTGGTGCCAACGATCCCTTAGCTATTTTATTAGTCACTGGTCTTATCGCTTTGAATGTGGACCCTGCGGGTCAGACGGTGTTTGGTTTTTTGGTTTTATTGCTGCAGCAGCTGAGTTTTGGGCTAGGCATGGGCCTATTGTTCGGTTATTTTTTATCTCGATTATTACCAAAAGTGCATTTGGCAGAAGGGATGTACGCCATTTTGATCCTCTCCGCTGGCTTGGCTGTATTCGCTGCGACCAATCTCATTGGCGGCAGTGGATTCTTGGCGGTATACCTTACAGGTGTGTTAATCGGTAACCATAAGGTCCGCTCAACGGAGCATGTCATGCGAGTGATGGACAGCTTTGCTTGGTTGTCTCAAGCGGTACTGTTTGTGGTGCTAGGGCTATTGGTCACCCCGTCAAATGTACTCAATGTCTGGCATTATTCAGTGGCGATAGCGCTCTTTATGATCTTTGTGGCGCGTCCTATTGCCGTCTATACCAGCGTCAAACCATTCAAATTTAAAGACAGAGAAATTGGGTTTATCTCTTGGGTCGGTTTGCGCGGAGCAGTGCCTATTACCTTGGCGATTTTACCCGTCATGGCTGGGATAGATAACGCATTTATGCTGTTTGATATTGCCTTTGGTGTCGTGGTTCTCTCACTAATTTTGCAAGGTACGACTATTCCTACAATGGCAAACTTGTTTAAAGTACGTATTCCAACGAATAAAGACCCTAAAGAAGAACATGAGGTTTGGGTATCAGATAAGGCCAGTATCACGCTGTACGAGTTTGAGGCAAAGTCAGGCGCATTTGCCATTGGGCGTCATCCGATGGGTATCTCGAAAGGTATCAACCCTGACGAAATCAGTGTCTTTGCGCTAGTGCGAAACCAACAAATCGTAGTGGTCGATGACAGTACAAAGTTAAAGTTCGGCGATAGTGTCTGGTATGCCATGAGAGGCAATCACGCTAGCAAAATTGCCAAGATTTTTAATGACACAACATTAGATCGCAAAGCTATCGATGATTTCTATGGTGACTGGCTGTTATCACCCAGTGTGAAGCTTGGTGACTTGCCATTTTTTACAGGCATCATGGCGTCTGAAACGCTGGTAAAAACATTAAAAACATCCGATGAAGACAGTGCAAAAAATATGTGGGAGCAAACGGTAGCAGAGTATGTGAAGTCACATCTAGGTACCGCGCCAGTATCAGGCGATACCGTTGTAATAAGTGATGAATGGTCATTAGTTATCAAGGAAGTTGATGATAAAGGAAAGCTGAGAACCATCGGTCTAAAGTACGAAGAACCCGCAACAGGCACATCCTAGTGGCTATTACTTGTTAGAATATATGTGAATTTATTTTATAGTAAGTTCATAATTTTATTCAAAAAATCAGCAATATGTTTGTGCTGATTCTGCCGATATGCCCAATGGTGCTCGACGGCATAACTGGCTTCTTCTCGCAGTAATATTTTCATCAAACCTTCTCTTTCGTAGCGCATGGCTAGGTCACGAGGTAAATAACCAACATGGTGACCGGCAAGAATCAACTGTGCGGTTGCTTCCATATGATAAGTGGTGGCACTTAATGTTTTAGGACGTACGTGATGGATGCTAACATCCGTAATATAGCCACGCTTAATCCATGGGTAGTTTTGTTCTAAGTCTTCTAATGTCAATCCTTCTGCATTATAAAACAGCCGATGCTCACGTCCGCAGCATACCATTTGTCTTTCTACAAATGCTGGCTCAAAGGTCAGTAACGGTGGAAAACTGCCAAAATAACCAACGCCAATATCACTTTCGTTACTGAGCAGTTTTTCTAGCATGCTCTCAGGGCTTTGAACGTCGATAGAGAAGTGTATCAATGGGTTATTACGGTAGCTACTAGCAAGACGCTGTCTTAGTGCATCATAAAAAAACTTAGGCATTTGGTCGGTTAAGCACAGTCTAATATGTCCGCCATGAACGGAGTCTAGTTGCTGAATATAATGCAGCTGATGTTGAAAATTGGCGACTGATTCAGTAAAGGCGACGCAAGCCTCATAAACTGCTGCGCCATCCTCTGTCAGCTTAAATCCTGCGCGACCACGATGGCATAATGTCATGCCCAAACGATCTTCCAAATGCGTTAAATGACCACTAATCACTGAAGGTGTGACGTTGAGGCGTGTCTGAGCTGCTGTCACCCCTTTGCAGTCTACGATAGCCATAAAACTACGTAGGGTTTTTACGTCTATTTTTATCAATTCGTCTAATATCAAGAACCGTCCTCCAATAAATACGCTTTCCAACAAACTTCTGCTAATAACATATAAGTCTGCCTTACTACGAAAATTCAGAAGTTTACTTCTAAATTTTACCATGGTTCATGCTCTTATATTTATGTATTGTCAATGGTATGTAGCAAATTGTGTACTTTAATCAAATAAAGCAAGGAAGAATTTATGACATTCAATCAACCATTAAGTGGCAATGAAATGCCAAGATTTGGCGGTTTCGCTTCTATGATGCGCCTGCCAACTCAAGCCGATGCTGAAGGGCTAGATGTCGCGTTTGTTGGTGTCCCTTTAGATATTGGTGCATCTAACCGTAGCGGTGCAAGATTGGGCCCTAGACAGATTCGTGATGAGTCAAGAATGATTCGCCCTTATAACGTGGCCACTCGTGCTGCGCCTTTTGAGTCATTGCAAGTCGCTGATATCGGCGATGTCCCTATCAATACATTCAACCTGCTAAAAAGCGTTGATATCATCGAACAATTCTATACCGATAAAATCGTGAAACACGATGCCATTCCATTGACGCTAGGCGGCGATCACACTATCGCGCTACCTATCCTACGAGCACTTGCCAAGAAACATGGTCCTGTCGGTATGGTACATATCGATGCTCATGCTGATATCAATGATGATATGTTTGGCGAAAAAATCGCCCATGGCACACCATTTCGCCGTGCGGTTGAAGAGAATCTAATCGATGGTAATCGTGTGGTACAGATTGGATTGCGTGGAACAGGCTATAGCGCTGAAGAGTTTGACTGGTCAACAGAGCAGGGCTTTCGCGTGGTACCTGCTGAAGAGTGCTGGTACAAGTCACTAGCGCCATTGATGGCAGAAGTACGCGAAAAGCTAGGCGATGGCCCTGTCTACTTGAGCTTTGACATCGACGGTATCGATCCTGCGTTTGCCCCAGGTACGGGTACTGCTGAAATCGGTGGTCTGACCTCAACGCAAGGTATTGAAATTGTGCGTGGTATGCGCGGTCTGGATGTGGTTGGCGGTGATTTGGTCGAAGTATCGCCACCTTATGATCCGTTTGGTAACACCTCTGTATTGGCTGCGAACTTACTGTTTGAAATGCTATGTATCTTGCCGGGTGTGCGTTATGACGACAAGGTGAAAGCAGTTTACTAATCATTATGTCTCATCATAATAACCATAAAGGAATGGGTTATTGACAGTCTCTTATCGGTTAGGTCTGGAGCATAAAATAGCTGTATCGTCACCAGCGCATTGGCTGGTATTCATATAACTTGGTTAAGGAAGACGCTAATGAGTAAACCTTCTTCATTTTTTGGTCAAGATACGCTCTCTCCAAATGAAGCTGGACACAGCTTAGGTTCAATTGGTACGTTTGCGCTGTGGTTTGGTGCCAATATCGTAGTCACTACCATCTTAACTGGGATGTTATTAGTACCAGATCTACGATTTACCACTGCTATAACGACCGTACTCATTGGCTCTTTAATTGGTGCCATTCCACTGCTTTTGGTTGGTCTGATGGGCCAACGTACCGGCCTGCCATCGATGGCTCTGACACGTAGAGCTTATGGACCACTTGGTAGCCAGTTGATTTCACTGGTAAACATGGGTGTACTGATTGCGTGGAGCTGTATTCAGGCGCTGCTCGCTGGCATGAGTCTGAACTACGCGATTGAAGCTACTACAGGTTATAGTAATCTGCCATTGTTTGTGATTTTGTGTGAGACAGTGGTAGTGCTGATTGTATTACGTGGTCACCTTGGTATTGAACTCGTCGAACGCTGGGCGGCATTAGCGATGGCAGCACTTACCGTTATAGTGCTTTATCAGCTAAACCAACATTATGATGTATCGACACTGTTTGATATGCCAGTTGAATCGCGCAACGGCATAACTTTAGGTATTGCGTTTGATATTGTCATTGCCACTGCGTTTTCTTGGATGTCTTCAGCAGCTGATTATAATCGAAATTGTAAAACTTCAAAAATTGCCGTATGGGGTACTTATTTCGGTTATATCATGGCGGCTATCGTTGCTATGGGCTTGGGCGCTACGATATCAGGACTTTCTATCCTAAACGGTATAGAACAGACTTACGATCCGACGCGTTTGCTAGCTGACTTCGGTTTTGGGTTGCCAGCTGCTCTAGTTATCTTCTTTTCGGTTATGACTACTAACGTTATGGCAGTGTATAGTGCAACGCTATCCTGCATGAATATCGCGCCTAATATGAGTTTTTGGAAACCTGCACTTATCATTGGTTTAGTCACTATTTTTGGTGCACTGGTTCCAGGTATTTTAGATCAGTTCCAAAACTTCTTATTGATCGTAGGTGCACTGTTTATCCCAGCATTTTCAGTCATGATTGTTGATTTTTATCTTGTTGGGCAAGAAGGCTATACGGCAAATCTGCTTGATTCGACCAAGCAATTAGGCCGTCCTACTGCAAAGATTGCTATCGCAGCATATCTAATTGGTGCAGCACTCGCCGCATACTGGACCCTGATAGCACCTCCATCTTTTGGCGCCTCATTACCTGTCTTTATCATCACTGGTGGGCTTTACTGGTTAGGTGCGACTTTGTTTACTCGTCCTAATAGCGCTGCTACGCCAGCTGAAAAGGAAACGTCATTATGAGATTGATGATTGCTCAAACCAATCCTGTGCTAGCGGAAGCGGCTAATAATTTAGAAGCTTTAGAGTTATTGTGTCGCACAGCAGCAGAAGCGAAAGTGGATCTACTGGCGCTCCCTGAGCTAGCTTTCACAGGCTACAATATTTTTGAACGCCTTGATGATTTGGCTGAGTCTATCGATGGTCCAATCGTGACTGAAGCAGTTAGGCTTGCTGATAAATACAACTTGCATTTGCTATTCGGTTTGGCTGAACGGCAGTCTAGTGGCAAGCTGGCTAATGCTGCCATACTGCTAGATGATAATGGACAACACCTAGCGACTTACCATAAACGGCATTTGTGGGATCGCGAAAACGAGTTTTTCATAGCTGGTCAGCAATCTTGTGTGGTTGATACTCGTTTTGGCAAATTAGGATTAATGATTTGCTACGATAATGAGTTCCCAGAAGTGGCAAGAGAACTGGCACAAGCTGGGGCAGAGGTCATACTGTCACCTACCGCAAATATGCTACCAAACACAGAACGGCAAGTATTACAAATTCGCGCTCGGGCAATGGATAACCAATGCTTTGTCGCTTGCATCAATCGCTCAGGCGTAGAAGACACGCTCCATTACTGCGGCAATAGCATCGTCGCTGGTCCTGATGGTGAAGTGGTCGGTAGACTTGGTTTGACCGCTGGCACGATGATAGTAGATATCGATCTTGCCTGTATTGACGAGAGCCGCACGCACCAAAACTATTTTCAAGATCTGCGTATTTTTAATGATGCTCATATCGTTAATGGAGAGGACTCATGAGTGAACAATCATTACCACGTATCAAACCAGAAAACTGGTATCGAACCACCACGCTCAGTGATGGTGTTACGCTCATTGACGAGCCGTGGATTAAGCCATTTTTCCGTTGTAACTTGTGGCACGTACGGGGGAGTCAACGCGATTTATTAGTAGATTTTGGGTTAGGTGCTGTACCATTGCGCCGCCATGTCGCTTTGCTCGCTGATCGCGATATCGTTGGTGTTGCCAGTCACACTCATTTTGACCACATTGGTGCAGCAAACGAGTTTGATTGCTGTCATGTACATTCTGCTGAAGCACACATCTTAGCCGAACCAGACAACGCTCGTACTTTAGCAGATATGTTTGTCAACGATGAGATGTTTGATGCGCTGCCTCCTGAGCCTTATGCTCACTGCGGCTATAAAATCGCTGCACCAGCGAAAATTATGCAGCTTGAAGATGGTGACGTGATTGATTTGGGCAATCGTCAGTTTGAAGTGATTCATACGCCGGGTCATTCTCCAGGTGGTATTGCCTTGTGGGAAGCTGCTAGCGAAACGCTGATTTCTGGTGACCTTATCTATGATGGCCCATTAATTGAAGATACGTGGCACAGCAATATGTCTGACTACGCCAAGAGCATGCGCCGCTTAAATGCACTACCAGTGCGAGTCGTTCATGGTGGTCATTTCCCTAGCTTTTCAGGTAAACACTTAAACATCATGATTGATGATTGGTTACGGCATCATGACTTGTAATGAATAGCACTTAATAACGATTAAAAATAAACCATTAGCCAATATAAAAATCTTAACTTAATACTAATTATATTTTTCAGGATGACCAACTCATGACCCAATTGACGCAAACGTCTTCTACATTATCAGAAACCACTTCTCTAACCTGCGGTGAGCTACTGGTACAGTGGCTAGAGTACTATGGGGTAGAGACTGTCTTTGGCATCCCTGGCGTACACACGGTAGAGCTGTATCGCGGCTTGCCTAGTACCAATATTCGTCATGTGACGCCGCGTCACGAGCAGGGCGCTGGGTTTATGGCGGATGGCTACTACCGCGCTTCTGGCAAGGTCGGGGTTTGTTTTATTATCACGGGTCCCGGCATGACCAATATTATGACGGCGATGGCTCAAGCACTGGCTGATTCGATACCGATGTTGGTCATCTCTAGTGTCAATAAAGTTAAAGACACGGGTAGCGGTGAAGGACATCTACATGAGTTGCACGATCAGCAGGGCATGGTCAGTAAGGTTGCACTTACTAGCAAAACCATTTGGCAACCTGAATCGCTACCGACAGTGATTGCCGAAGCCTTTGCTCTATTTAATGGTGCACGTCCGGGACCAGTCCATATTCAGTTGCCTATCGATATCATCACCGCTGATGCCAGTCACGTCGCTAAGCCGCCTACTTTAAATGCTGCCGCAACTGACCAAGTCGATACAAATAGCTTGAGCTTGCCACAGGTTGCCAGACCACTACCGAATCCTGCGCAATTAGATTTGATTGTACAGTCACTAAAAACTGCGAAAAACCCTGTAATACTTTATGGAGGCGGCTGTGTCGATGTCGATCACGATGCACAGCGATTGGCAGAGCTGATAGATGCGCCAACGTTTTTGACGATTAATGCCAAAGGTTTGCTGCCACCTAGTCATCCATTAAGTTTGGGTAGCAACCAGTCATTAGACGCAGGTCGAGCCGTAATTACCGAAGCAGATTGGGTGCTAGCGATTGGTACTGAGCTTGGTGAGACTGACTATGATGTGTTCTTTAATGGTGAGTTCAAGATAAATGGCACGCTGGTACGTATCGATTGTGATGCCCAGCAACTGCAGCGTCCATTTAGAGCAGATATTGCGGTACTGTCCGATGCACAGAGGGCGATTAGTGGTCTATGTAGCCGCTTAGAACATCAGACCTTAGATCATCAAGCACTGTCACGTGTCAATGAGGCAAAACAAGCCATCTTGCAGGATGTAACGACAGATTTTGCTGGTCAAAATGCATTATTAAAGCTGATCAGAGACGAGGTGAAAGACGTCATTTTCGTTGGTGATTCAACGCAGCCTGTCTATAGCGGTAACCTTGGCCTTGAAGCCTTAGCGACGCGTAAATGGTTTAACTCATCGACAGGTTTTGGCACCTTGGGTTATGGCTTGCCTGCTGCTATCGGAGCCATGGTTGGTTCAAACTTACCTGTCGTCAGCTTGATGGGCGATGGCGGTATTCAATTTACGATTGCCGAGCTCATCTGTGCAGCCGAGCTTGAGCTACCATTGATTGTCTTATTATGGAACAACCAAGGCTACGGCGAGATTCGTCGTTATATGGAAGAGGGCGGTTTACCACTGATTGGTGTCAATATTAAAACGCCAAACTTTGAGCCACTAGCGGCAGGGTTTGGGGCTGGCTATCGCAGAATCACCGATAAGCAGCAACTATTAACCGCATTAAAAACAGACACTAAGGGTAAACAGCCAATCATTTATGAGATTGATGAAGCAGATGATTTTTTAAAGGAGATGGCTGAGACAGTCACTTATTTTAGTTAAGAGTGCTGATATTCATAACTTCATAAAATGATAAACGCTGATTACGCAAGGAAGTAGGTTCATGCCGCCAAACGCTAAAAAATGGTCAGAAGACAGAGACGAGCAAATATCGTGTTTGTTGACCGACCTTGCGGCTGTTGTTGGCACGAACAACCTATTAACAAAGTCAAGCCAGCAGCAATCCTATGTACAAGGTGCGATTGAAGCCATCACAGACGCTACCGTAGCAGTTGTGATACCGAACTCTCTAGTGGCACTATGGCGCGTCATTAATATCTGTGCAGCTGCCGATGTGATTATTATTGCTCAAGCGGCCAATACCGGCCTAACAGGTGGCTCAACTCCGAACGGAGACTATGATCGACCGCTAGTAGTGATATCTATGCAGTCATTGGGCGGCGTGCATTTACTCCATGATGCAGCAGAGCTGGTTGCTTTGCCAGCCGCTACTTTGCAGCAATTAGAGTCTATCCTTGCGCCATTAGGGCGTGAGCCGCACTCAGTATTAGGCTCTAGTTGTGTTGGCGCGTCGGTGATTGGCGGTATTTGTAATAGCTCAGGCGGGATGCTAGTACAGCGTGGGCCTGCATATACTGAGATGGCATTATTTGCTAGACGCAATGCATCAGGAGCGTTTGAGTTAATCAATCATTTGGGGCTAGATTTGGGGTCGCATCCAGAAGAAATGCTAGAGAACTTGCAAGCTGGCACATTTAGCCAAGCCTCAAACAGCACAAGTAGCATTCAAGCTTGTACAAACCAGCATTATCAACACAAAGTTCGTGATTGTGAGGCAACGACACCTGCTCGATTTAACAATGACCCTAATGGTTTGTATGAAGCGTCTGGTTCCGCGGGTAAGGTTATTGTATTTGCGGTGAGGGTAGCGACCTTTGCCAAACCGCAGCGAGAGCAAACGTTTTATATCTCGACCAATGATGCGGATACTTTAACCACACTCAGAACACAATGGTTAAAGAGTGAGCTCACGCTGCCTGTTTTGGCTGAGTATATGCATGGGGATTACAACGATATCACGATGCACTATGGTCGAGACACTTGTCTAAGTATGCGAAAGCTGCCTGCCAATAAAATAGGTGCGTTATATCGATTGCAGGCAAAGATTGGCTATTATTTGAATAAATGGCATCTGCCAAAGACGCTACCAGATCGGATATTGCAACTATCATCGAGATTTATGCCGCCATCGTTGCCTGAGTCTTTGAGTACACAAGCGCTCGCATATAAATATCATTTGATTATAAAAGTCGCAGATGGCATTGATGGCGGCAACAATATCACCGCTGCGCAGGCGTTTTTGCAAAACCATCTACAGCAGTATCAAAGTACGCTGCATGTATGTACAGCATCTGAATCGCAGTCACTATTGGTATTTCGCAGTGCCGCGACCGCTGCCATGTTTCGCTATTACGATTTAAGCCGAGATAAATTAAGCCAAGATAAATTAAGCCAAGATAAATTAAGCCAAGATAAATTTGGCGAGCTGTTATCGACTGATATTGCTTTACCTAGAAACGCTGTAGATTGGGATGAGGCTTTACCTGATTCCTTACAAAAACAAGTCAGCAAAACTTTTTATTTGGGGCATTTTTTCTGTCATGTTATGCACCAAGACTATTTATTGAAACCTAATATCAATGCCAAGCAGTTCAAGGATGAGTTGCTGGCATTTTATGACCAACGTCATATCGAGTATCCGGCGGAGCACAATGTGGGGCATGTGTACCCTGCTAAAACCGAACTACATTATTTTTATAAAAAACTGGATCCAACCAATTCGCTAAATCCAGGTATTGGTCAGACAGAGAAATGGAAAAACTGGCAATCATCGCCCATTAAGGAGAAGTTAAATGACGAATGCTATTGATAAATCGCAGCAGCCGATTTTAGGTAATAATACTGTCGACCCTGAAACGCCGCAGGCAGGACAATGGCGCGCTGCCATGTGGAAATTTTTATTATTTTCAGCGTTGGGTATTGGGTTATTTATCATACCGTTCCAGTGGGATGGTAAAGTCACCATTTTATTGGGTGTATTGACCGATACGCTGCAGGCAGGGCTAGGTAGTTTTGTGGCTTATATCACCATGGCAATCGTGTCTGTCTCCTTTATCGGTGCTCTGGCGGTTAAGGTATTAAAGCCCAACCTAAAAGAAAATTCATTAGCAAAAAATCTCTTTGATGTCGATTGGTTTTGGTTGACCACGCGATTTTTGGGCATGCTATTTGTTTGGATGATTTATCTACAGGTTGGCCCTGAGTTTATTATCAATCGTAATACGGGTGGCGTCATTTTTGAAGATTTGATTCCCATTCTGATTCCATTATTTTTCTTTGCCATTTTGTCACTACCATTTTTGACTGATTTTGGTTTGATGGAGTTTTTGGGTACTTTAGCCAGTAAGATATTCATCAAGCTGTTTAAATTGCCAGGTCGTTCTGCTGTCGATGCCATGTCTTCTTGGTTTGGCGCTGCGTCTATCGGCCTTCTAGTCACCATGCAACAGTATGACAAGAGTTTCTACAGCCAGCGTGAAGCGTCTGTCATCGCTACCACCTTTTCAGTGACCTCTATCGCCTTTACCTACGTAGTGGCCAAAACCATCGGTGTAGACAATAACTTCGTTTACTTCTATTTGACTATTGCCCTAACAGGATTTATCGCTGCGATCATCATGCCGCGTATACCGCCATTATCACTTAAACCTGATACATATCACGCTGGCAAGAGCATGCTGGACGAGGGTATTCCTGCACAGTACACCACTTATCAATGGGCGCTCAATCGTGCCGTCACTCGCGCACACTCTATGCCCAGCCTAGGTTATGTGTTTAAGCGCAGCGTTGGTAATTTGTTTGATATCTATTTTGGGTTGATCCCTGTTATTTTTGCTATCGGAACCATTGGTCTTGGTTTGGCAGAGTACACGCCTGTCTTTAACTGGTTAGCGACACCGCTCGTACCACTGCTTGAATGGCTACAGATTCCAGAGGCTGCAAAAGCAGCACCAGCAATGATTATGGGCTTTGCAGATATGTATTTACCCGCTTTGGTCGGTAAAAGTATCGAGAGTGAGATGACACGGTTTATCGTTGGTGCTTGCTCCATCACACAGATTATCTACATGTCTGAAGTTGGTGCGCTGATCTTGAAATCAAACATTAAGTTAAATGTACTAGAGCTGTTCATAATCTTTATGTTTCGTACGCTTATTAGTTTGGTGGTTATTACATCAGTGGCGCACCTATTGTATTAACCATAATACTGTACTAACCACAAGATTGTATTAGCCGCAGATACAGGGCTAAAAAACATCTAGCCTAACAGTAAGATATAAATAATCGGTTTTTCTGTCATCAGATAAACCGATTATTTAATTAACTATATTACGCACATAAAGACAATTTTATTAAAAATATAAGGCGATTGTTCACTATGGAAATGTTGAAATCTACTGAGCTGACCAGAGAAGCTGCTAGTCAAACCGCTCAAAATAAAGTTGTACTAAATGCCGCTTATATCAATGGTGACTGGGTCACGATTACAGCGCCTGCAACTGATACTGATAATGCCGATTCTAGTAAAACAAATAACCATGCTTTGTATGATCCAAACTCGGGTGAGGTGATTGCAACGACGCGCTTATGCACCAGTGTCCATGTAGCGCAGGCAGTCGAAGCCGCTGATATAGCGTTTGCTAGCTGGTCACAAACCGCTGTAAGCGAGCGTGCGCACTATTTAAATGCGATTGCAGACGCTATGGAACAGCAGTTCGACAAATTGGTTGGGCTATCTGTATTAAACAACGGCAAGCCAATTGAAGAGGCAAAGATAGACGTCGGTGATGCCATTGATTGCTATCGTTACTATGCCAATCTCATTATAGATCAGGCAACATGGTCTGAGGTATCAACGCTTGAGTCGGGCATACGCTTACTAAAGACATACGCGCCAGTGGGTATTTGTGCGCTGATTACCCCTTGGAATTTCCCTATGGTAACAACCTCTTGGAAGCTAGCACCTGCACTAGCGGCAGGTTGTACGGTGATATTAAAACCGTCTGAGGTGACATTATTACCAGAGCTCATGCTAGGTAATATCTTATCGGAGATAGGCTTGCCACAAGGGGTAGTCAATATCTTACCGGGTGCGGCTGAAGTAGGCACTGCTATGACCAGTCATCCGCTGATTGATAAAGTCTCGTTTACAGGCAGTAATGTCGTTGGTGAAAAGGTCATGGTTCAAGCAGCAAAGGGTATCAAAGATATCAGCCTAGAGCTGGGTGGTAAGTCCGCCATTGTCGTATGTGCAGATGCTGATATTGATTACGCTTGTGATTTAATCATTGGCGGGATATTTACCAATGCAGGTCAGATATGCTCAGCTACTTCACGTTTGGTTGTGCATCAAGATATCGCTGAACAGCTGTATGAGGCTTTAAAAATTAAAACAACAAGTCTGAAAATCGGTGATGGTTTTGCGGCAGATACGCTACTAGGTCCATTAGTGAACGAGCAGCAATTGAATCAAGTCAAAAAATACTTTGATATTGCCACTGCTGAAAACCTTGCTTGTCTGACTGGTGGCGAGTTAGCGACCGGATCTGGGTATTTTGCTATGCCGACTGTCTATACCAATGTACCGACGACCAGTCAGTTATGGGTGGAAGAAGTATTTGGTCCTGTATTAGTCAGTACAACTTTTACCGACGACGCAGAAGCTATTCGACTAGCCAATGATAGTAAATTTGCTCTAGCAGCGACTATTGTTAGTGCCGATGAAACTGCTGCACTTGAGATGGCGCTACAAATTAAAGCAGGACATATCTGGATTAACGAGCAACAAATCGTACTGCCAGAAGCAGGATGGGGCGGATTTAAGCAAAGCGGCATTGGCCGGGAGCTGGGCGGCGATGGTTTATCCGCTTATCAGAAGAGCAAGCATGTATTGTTGACCGATTGATTAGATGGTCTCTATCCCCTGTAGAAACCATTGGCTAGCTATCAGCATGGTTATCGAATGATTGTTGATAGCTAGTATTACGTTTGTTTACTAGAGCGTTTCTTATATTAACTTTACTGTCGCACCCATTCAGGATAAAATTGAGCAATCATTCAAGTTTCAAAGCCGTGCCCATTCTCATATGAGGTCACGGCTTTTTAAATGGGGCACATTATGTCACGCACTGCACTATACAATCGCCATGATGCCTTGGAGCGTGCGCTACAGCTTTTCTGGCAAAAAGGCTTTCATGCCACATCTTTAAAAGATATCGAGCAAGCACTTGATATGCGTCCAGGCAGTATCTATGCTGCTTTTGGTAATAAAGAAGGCCTGTTTCAAGAGTCATTAGAATATTATGCGCGTCTAGGATTGACCGAGATTGAGCGAGTGTTGAGCCACCATGACACGCCTCTATTAGGCCTTGCTGCTTATGTTCGGCAGCTTGGCGGGATTCGTGACAAGGCGTTACCAAGCCGAGCCTGTATGTTGGTTAAGAGCTTACTAGAGTTGGGTGCGCGTGAGCAAACAGCGTTAACCAAGGTAGAGATGCTGCTGTCAGGTATGGAGACACGTTTTATAGAGTGTTTTAGAGAAGCACAGAATGTGGGAGAAATGGATAAGCAGTTTGATCCGGTTAGGCTTGGACGTCGACTACAAGCGGAAGTCATGGGCCTGCGTGCCTTTGCACAACGCAGCGTAGAAAGCTCGACTATACATGCTCTTGCTGAAGATATGGCCTTATCTATAGAGGCACTGCGCCTTGATGATTCAGTAGATGTTCAATAGCGTAATGGTCAGGTACTCAACACAGCGTATGCCTTGAGTTTTTACTTAGAAGATTCGAGCTGCTTGAGGGTATGATACCCACCATATATACGAGTGAAAATGGTAATAGCGCAGGCAGCAGCAAAGATTCCAGCAAGTAGTACAAAATGCTGTGGCCAAATACATAAAGCGACAAACAGAGCAATAGTCTCGGTGCCTTCAGTCAGACCATTTAGATAATAAAAGCTTTTGTATTTGAACTGCGGCTTATCCAGATTGTATTTTTCAGCGGCAATCGCAAATGCCAAGAAGCTAGAACCTGTGCCAATAAATGCAGCCAGTAATATAGAGCCAGCAATGGCATTTTGTTCAGGATTTGCCAAAATAAAGCCAAGCGGTATGGCGGCATAAAATAAAAAATCCAAGGTAATGTCTAAATAACCACCAGCGCTAGAGCTTTGCTGTGCGTAGCGAGCGAGTGCGCCATCAAGCCCATCAAAAACACGGTTCACCGCAATGGCGGCAAGCGCCCCATACCAAAACTCAAGTGCGAGTAATGGCAATGCCAACATACCGATCAAAAACCCTACCATCGTGAGTTGGTCTGGTGTGATACTGCGCTTGTGTAGTACTGCAACGACAGTGTTCAGCATCGGTTTGATAACGGGAGTGATAAACTTATCTAACATGCGAGCTGCCTTTTGTGTTTTGCTTTTCTTGTTATTTTGACTGGGTGCTTGATTTTAATGTCTAAAACTATTGTCCTATCCTACATGAATAACCTTACCGTTGGCTGCTTCGGCATCGCTTTGGTCGTGCGTGACCATAATAGCAGGCAGCTTGTGAGTGCGAATTTGATCAAATACCAATTGCCGCGTATCCATTCTCAATTGGGTATCAAGTTTGCTAAATGGCTCATCCAGTAGGATGGCTTTTGGCTCACTTAGCAAAGTTCGGAGTAGGGCGATTCGTGCTTGCTGTCCACCTGATAAATTATCAGGATGGCGCTTGCCCATACCGGCTAATCCAACTTGCTCTAGTGCCTGCTCAATTTTTTCTTGCCGCTGTCTCTTATTGCCTTTTGGCATAGCAAAAGCAATATTGCCTGCGACGGATAAGTGTGAAAACAGCAAAGGGTCTTGATACAACACGCCAATATGGCGTAAATGTGGCGGTAGGCTACAGACGTTTTCGTCATTTAACCACGCTTCACCTGTGGAGTGAAAGCCACTGGGTAAAGTGCCTGTGAGCCAATTTAAAAAGCTCGATTTACCACTACCAGATGGCCCCATCACAGTGAGTATGTCGCCGCCAAAAATCTGCTCATTGATGCTTAGTAGGCACTTGTCCTCTCGATATAGTGCTAAGTTTTTTATTTGTAAAGATGATGACATCAAAACCCCTTTATTTATATGGTCATTATTGGCTGGTTTAGGGCGTATTAATGAGTGTTGTTTTGACCACTTCTAAAAATATATTTTGGCAGCAGGCTTGCTAGCATAAACCCAATCAGTGGTAGCAACATTTGAATAATGGCATACACTGCACTGGTGCGTCTACTGGCACCGTTTGCGAGCGCCACTGCTTCTGTTGTAATGGTGGCGATACGTCCACCACCTGCCAACAATGTCGGCAAGTACTGACCAAAGCTTATCGCCAAACCCAGTGCGACGGCAATCAATATAGGTGTAAACAGCTGTGGTAGTTTTACCTGTAAAAACACTTTTAGTGGCGTGGCACCAAGGCTAGCAGCCACGCGAGCAAAGCGTGGATCTAAACGCCGATAGCTACTAGACAGTGATAAAAACACATAAGGCAATACAAACAGTAAGTGCGTAAAGGCCACATTAAAAAACGCTGCTTGATTATTGGCCAGTTGCTGTAGCCAGACTAAGCCAAATAGAAACGCGATACTCGGTACTAATAAAGGTAAATAAATGATTAAACTGGTAAAGCCAGAGAGTCGTTTCGCACTCAGTTGTTCCGCTTCTAAACACAGTAAAGTAAGCACGATAGCAAATGCAGTGCTCACAAGACCAATAGAGATGGTGTTAAATAGAGGCGTACCCATTTGCATAAAGGCGCTTTGAAAATGCAATAGGACAAACTGCTCTGGCAGTGCTGCAGGGAAGCGCCAAAACCCAGCAACAGACCACATAGCCAGTCCAATAAGCGACATAAACATAAAACCAATCACGATGACGGTCAAAGCGGCCGTGACTTTTTGCCATATCGCATCCGCATGATGGCGCGTACCATTGATCAGCGAGCCACTACACATTACTTTTATCAGCTTTTCACCGCCTAGCCATAATGCGATTAGCCCAATGGTCAGAACAAGCTGTAATAGTGCACCTGCCGAGGCTTTTATACGCATGTTCAAATCGACATCATTGAACCACTGCATGATGGTAACGGCAAGCGTCGGCGGTGTGTTTGGCCCTAGGATAAGTGGCATCTCTACGCTGGCACTAGCATAGGCGAGTACCGCTAGGATAGGCAAACGTAGCAACGGATAGAGTAGGGGCAAGACGGCTTTAAAAAAGGCAGTTACGGGGTAATACCCCAGATTGATAGCCACTTTATATTGTTGACGTAGCTTTTTTCCGAGATCTGGTTGTGCCAATGCACCTAGGGCAATTAATAATAAAAAAGGCAACTCTTTTAAGGTCAAGCCTAAGATAATACTGATACCGTAAGGGTCATGAGGAAATATGCCTTCTGGGGCTAATTCCCAACCGCTTAACCACGGCGATATCAATCGTGCAAACATACCAGAGGGCGCGATTAAAAACCCAACTGCAATCGCTGCTGCAGCATGGGGAATGACTAGAATAGGGCTAAGTAAATGCTCAATACGAGTGAGCCAAACACTATTAAAAAACGCCGCTAATATCATCAAGGTCATGACAAAAGAGAGTAAGGTGCTGATCAGTCCTGTACCAATGCTGAGCAGCACCATCTGAGTAAGACCTGGTGTCATCCAAAGGTCTTTGAAGCCTTGTAGACTGACGGTCGTTTGCTCAAGTGCAGGCACCCAGCTAAATGCAGGTAATAGTACACTGATTAGCCCGCCCAGTACGGGCAGTATCAGTATCAATAATAAAAACTTAGGGCTCAGGGTAGCGATATGTGTGAATAAGTCTTTCTTATACATGGGGCTCGCACTCGAGTTTTTGTGAGCATTGGCTTGGCCTTGGGTGCTGCTTTTGTTGGTGTCTTGGCTCATGGACTCACCCCATAACGTGTTTGCCAGCCTTGCATAATGGCCTCAACCCAGCTTGGATGTGGCTCACTCACAGTACGTTTGATACTGTCAAATGGTAGTGCGCTAGGATGAGCTTTATCGGTCTTGAATAAGGCTTGTTGCTCAGGGCTGAGCGTTGACTGGATGAGTACGGTTTTGTCCCCCCATACAGAGGCGGTTTGTTTTTTGGCTTGAGCTTCTGGACTCATCAAAAAGTTGGCGACCAGCTGCGCCGCTTGAGGATGACTGGCATTATAAGGAATGGCCACAAAGTGTGTGTTACTCAAACTGCCATCGCTCATGGCATAGCTACGGATGCTCTGGGGTAAGTCATAACGTTGTACCGCTGCTGGCACTTCTGGTGCCGAGAAGGTAAAGGCGAGACTCAGCTCAGTATCATCGACCAAGCGACGCATTTGTGCACCAGTTTGAACAAACTGCTCGCCCTTGCGCCACAGTGTGGGATGCAGATCGTCTAAAAATGCCCATAAAGGATCTAGTACGATTGCTTTATTTTCCTCAGTCGCAGGCATGTTGAGTAGAGATTTGGTGTCTTCACCAGTATCCGCATCATGTTGCTCATGTAGCATGACCAAGGCATACTTTAAAAAGCTCATTCCTAAAAAATCAGGCGGTTTAGGATAACTAAAGCGCCCGGGGTTTTGTGCGGTCCAATTGGTGAGTTCATTTAAGGTGGTGGGCGGCTTTTTGGTAGACATGCTGTCATAATAAAAAGTCAGTGACGCTTGTCCCCATGGTGCTTCCATACCGTTGACGGGTACGCCAAAATCGAAGTTAACCGCAGGATTGTTGACTGGATCAGTGAGTGCAAAGTTAGGTATTTTGTTTGACCATTGCTTGAGCAATAAATCGTTTTCATTCATGGTGGCAAAATTCGCACCATTGATCCATATGAGATCAACGCTGCCTTTGTCATCATTATTGGCTGACTTTTCTGCTAGGACGCGACTGACAGCTTCGCTGGTATCACTCAATTTTACGTGGACCAAGTTGATATTGTATTTTTCATCAACTTGCTTGGCCGCCCATTGTAGATAGGCATTGATTTGAGGATCGCCGCCCCACGCATAGAAATAGACGTCTTGATTGGCACCTTGCGCTTCTACTTGTTGCCAAGGTGACGCCTCACCATCACGGCTCACGGTATTCGGTGATGCTGTACTTGCAGAGATACCGATACAAACGCTAAGCGCCATTGCATAGGCGCTATAACGCGTGAGACGTTTGAGCATCGGTAAAGCGGTAATAACGCGCATTCAAGTTTCCGTCATGATTTAAATTTTATTAAAGCTGGTAAAGATTTTATAGCTAGCCATGTCAAACCACACAGATACTACAGAATCTAAACCAGCTTTATTGAGTTTTTTAGAACTTTGTTATCAGTCGAATCCTTTAACGATGTTCATCAGCAAGCTGCTATTAACTAACTATCATTAACTAACCACGACGCCAAGTGTGATATTTCTCTAACCAACTCAATACAGTCTCAGGGGCGTGAGCACGTTTCCATTCACCAGCAGCATACTTATTGCCTTCTGCCCAAGTAGGGTAGCTATGGATAGTACCCAGAATTTTATTAAGACCAAGACTGTGCTTCATGGCTAATACAAACTCAGCAATCAAATCACCAGCATGTTCAGAAACGACTGTCACACCCAATATTTTGTCTTTACCTTTTGGCGTAATGACCTTGATAAAGCCTTTAGCCGCACTATCGGTAATGGCACGATCTAGCTCTTCAAATTCAAAACGGGTAATCTCGTAATCGATGCCTTTATCAATGGCTTCTTGCTCGTTGATACCGACACGAGCAACTTCTGGATCAATAAACGTAACCCACGGAATCACACGGTAGTCTACTTTAAACTTCTTGAGATTACCAAATAAACCGTTTACCGCTGCATACCAGCCCTGATGAGCAGCGACATGAGTAAACTGATATGGGCCGACAATATCGCCTGCGGCAAAGATATTAGGATATAGGGTTTCTAAGTATTCGTTGGTCACGATAGTACGATTGGTTTCGATACCTAGGTCTTCAAGACCATAACCAGTAAGACGAGCGCTACGGCCAACTGCACAAAGTAGCTCATCATATTCGATATCGATTTCACTATCATTGTGTTTAACGACGATGTATTTTTTACCATCACGAGCTTCACAGCGTAGTGCCTGGTGAGAGGTCAAGATATTTACACCACTTTCGGTAAGAGCTTTGTGAGCAAAGGTAGACACTTCAAGATCTTCTTTGATCATGATGCGCTCTGCCATTTCGATTTGCGTCACGTTTGAACCCAAACGAGAAAAACTCTGCGCCAATTCGCTACCGATCGGTCCACCACCTAGCACTACCAATTTTTTAGGTGCTTCGTCTAGCTCTGAGAATTTATCCCATAACGTGTCGCTGGTCACATAACCTGTTTCCTCTATACCTGGTAGAGGTGGTACAAATGGACGAGCGCCAGTAGCAATAACAATAGTACGCGCTGTTAAGGTCTGCATACCACCATCATTTAACTGAATTTCTACTGTCCAAGGGTCGATCAATTTGGCATAGCCTTTGACTACATCTACGCCTAAATCGGTATAACGCTCAACACTGTCATGCGGTGCAATATCAGCGATCACTTTGTGTACACGTGCCATTACTTTTTTAAATGAAAACTGTGGTGTGGCGTTTTCTAGACCATAATCCTCACCATGGCGAATTTGCTCTGCGATTTTGGCACTTTTGATCACGGCCTTACTTGGAACACAACCATAATTTAAGCAGTCACCACCCATTTCGCCAGATTCAATTAACGTTACTTTCGCTTTGACGGCAGCGGCAATGTAACTTGTGACCAAGCCACCAGCACCAGCACCGATTACAATCATGTTGCGGTCGAATTTTTTAGGTTGCGTATAATCTTTGTAGACACGACGTTTTTTAAACACGTTTAAAATTCCTTTAGCAATAAATGGGAATATACCCAACAAAGCGAATGATAAAATTAACTTGGGTGATAAAATACCTGACAAGCTTTCTATTTGTGCAAGTTGAGTACCCGCATTAACAAATACAAAGGTGCCAGCTAACATACCTACTTGGCTTACCCAGTAGTAAGTCCATGATTTGATAGCGGTAACGCCCATCAATAAGTTAATTAAAAAGAATGGAAATACAGGCACTAAACGTAGCGTAAATAGATAAAAACCACCTTCTTTTTCGACACCTGCATCAATAGCAGCGAGACGTTCAGGAAAGCGTTGTTTAATGGTATCACGCAGTAAATATCGCGATGCCAAGAAGGCAATAGTAGCCCCAATACTGGATGCGAATGAGGCAATGAGCAAGCCTTGTACTAGACCAAATAATGCACCAGCGGCTAGCGTTAAAATCGCAGCGCCTGGTAAGGAGAGGGCAGTGACAACGACATACAGTAAGAAAAACCCACCGATAATCAATAGCGGTGACTGCGCTTTGTATTCATTAAATTGCGCCATCGACCCTTTTAAGCCCTCAAGCGTCAATAATTGATTTAGGTCAAAATAAAAAAAACTTGCCGCTAATATCAATATTAATAGTATTAAAAATATTCTTTTAATCATGGTGTGTCCGGCCAAATAAGGGAGCGAAGGCTAAAACCGTAGTCATTACTCGAACTGTTAAATAACTATATTTGAGTAATGTAGCGATTAAATCGAAACATCTGAATCGTTTAACTACGATAAAAAGTTTGAATCAGCAGTCTTGATAGTATACAAATTATGTCTTGTTGTCTGTTATTTGTATTACTAAAGTAATAAGTACTGCCGCTGA
>NZ_JBQSVH010000030.1:0-21627 GCF_052376135.1 Psychrobacter sp. AOP7-C1-14
CTATAAGATATGGGGGTTTTCTTCTCTTCTAAGAGAGATGTTTTAGTTAATATCTAAACAAATATACTTAGTCTCAACATACTCCTCGATACCATATTTTGAGCCCTCACGTCCCAAGCCCGATTCTTTGATACCACCAAACGGTGCCAACTCTGTCGTCAGCATGCCAGTATTGACTCCGACCATACCCACTTCCAGTGCTTCAGCAATACGCCATACACGCCCGATATCTCGACTATAGAAATAACCTGCCAAACCATATTCAGTACGATTTGCGAGAACAACGCCCTCTTCATCTGTCTCAAATTTGAAAATTGGCGCAATAGGACCAAAAATTTCTTCGTCTGCGACGCGCATATCGTTATTGACGTCGGTCAAAATAGTTGGCTCAAAAAAATTGCTACCAGCCTCAACTCTTTGACCGCCACATAATACAGTTGCGCCTTTAATTTTCGCATCAGCAACCAGCGCCTCTGCATTATTTGCTGCAGACTGAGAAATCAAAGGTCCTTGTGTTACGCCTTCTTCTAAACCGTTACCAATTTTTATAGCTCTTACTTGCTCTGCTAATTTTTTGGTAAACTCATCATAAACACCTGCCTGTACGAAAAGACGATTGGCACATACACAGGTTTGACCGCTATTGCGGTACTTACTCATCATTGCGCCTATCACAGCGGCATCTATATCTGCATCATCGAAAACGATGAAAGGTGCATTACCTCCCAATTCTAATGACATTTTTTTGACAGTGTCAGCACACTGCTTCATTAGGATTTTCCCCACTCGAGTGGACCCAGTAAAGCTTATTTTCTTAACTAAAGCGTTTGTCGTCATCTCCTCTCCGATCGCTATCGGATCACCTGTGACTACGCTATATATACCATCAGGAACACCCGCTTTCTGAGCCAGATAAGCCATTGCTAACGCAGAATAAGGTGTCTCCAGTGCAGGCTTGACAATCATCGGGCATCCCGCTGCTAGCGCAGAACCTGCTTTTCGGCTAATCATAGAGTGCGGAAAATTCCATGGAGTAATGGCTGCAGTGACGCCAATAGGCTGTTTAATCACGACTAAACGCTTATCTGGCATGTGCCCAGGGATAAAATCACCATAGATACGTTTCGCTTCTTCAGCAAACCATTCTAAGTAATCCAGCCCACTTTGTATTTCGCCTTTCGCTTCAGCGATAGGCTTGCCTTGTTCATCGGTCATTAAGACAGCCAAATCTTCCATATTTTCAACAATCAGCGTATGCCAACGACGTAAGATGCTACTACGTTCCTTACCTGTTTTTTTCGACCAAGTTGATTGAGCGATATCTGCAGCTTCAATGGCGCGTCGAGTCTCGGTATTTCCCATCATTGGCACAGTACCAATCAATTCTCCCGTTGCAGGGTTTAGTACTTCATGGGTTGCTTTGCTATCAGCATCACACCACACGCCATTAATAAAGGCTTGTTGTCTAAACAACGCATTATTTGCTACAGACAGCCACTGGTTTTTTAGGACTACAACAATCCGCGTGTGGTCAGCACTTCACGTGCAATTCGAAAGCACTCTACACCTTGTGGTACGCCGCAATAAATCGCAATAGCATGTATAGCAGCGCGTATTTCTTCAACAGAACAACCGTTATTAATTGCTCCATTTAGATGCAACTCCCATTCATGCATTTTCCCTAAAGCAGCAATCATGGTTAAGTTCATTAACGAACGGGTTTTGGCATCAATCGTCTCATCGCCCCACCCAAATCCCCAGCACCATTCGGTCATGGCCTCTTGAAATGGACGATTAAAATCATCAGCAGCTTGTAGGTTTTTTTCGACGTACTCAGCACCCAAAGTGGCTTTGCGTTGAGTAAGTCCCAATTCAAATCGTTGTTTGTCCATTATTACTTCCTTTTACTGTTTATTAAGATGCAACCCCATATAGCAGGCTTCATCAATGTGTTTTCGACAAGCTTCAATTGCCGACTTACTGTCACCTTTAGCAATACTATTAACAATATCTTGCAAGTTGTTAGGACCTTTAGTGGCACGCTCTTGCGTAGATAAAGTCATAAAACGCAAACGTCCAATACGTCCATTCAATCTCTCTGTCAACTCCCATGCGACCGTCATACCGGCCGTCAAAAATAAATGCTCGTAAAATGAATAAGAATACCCAAGCGCCTCCACCACATCTCCTGCATGCAAGTTTTCTCGGATCTGGACTAAGTGGCTTTGTAATTTATCTACTAGTTCAGGTGTCGCTTGTTCAGCGCAGTAGCGAACTGCTTCGCTCTCTAGCATCGTACGTAAATGATAAATTTGACGAATCTCATCACTTTCTAAAACAGCAACTGAAGACCCTCCTGCAGAAAACGTCACCAAGTGCTCGCTTTCTAAATGTCTTATACATTCACGTACAACAGTGCGGCTGACACCCAGCTGCTCACAGATAGTGCGTTCAACCAAACGCTTACCTGGTTCAAGTTGTCCGATCATGATCGCTAAGCGTAGCTGTTCTAGTGTTGTCTCTTTCAACGTTTTTGGTTTTTCCACTTTCTCTAACATACGACCTCTATTTTGTAAGATGTAAATGCAGAGTATAACGACTGTGAATCAAAGAAAACAGTACGCTTTAATACAGTATTACGGTATACCATAATATTTTTTTTCAAAAAAAGCTAGCAATTAATTAAATACCGTATTATGGTATACCAACATTGTTAGAGATTATTCACCACTGTAGGGAACAGATAATGCTAAAACCAGAAATTAGAAAAATCGTAACTTTTGAAGAAGAAACATTCATTGAAGGATTCAAAGCTGCTGATACACCGCTTCGAATGTTTGCTGTTGCGGCGGTGATTGCTAACCCATGGGCAGGACGTTATGTCGAAGACCTAAAACCTGAGATTCAAGCATTTGGTCCTGTGTTGGGTAAGCTAATGACCGATAAAATCATTGCTCTAGCTGGCGGTGCAGACAAAATACAAGCGTATGGCAAAGCGGCTGTAGTCGGACTCAATGGTGAAATCGAACACGCCTCAGGCCTGATTCACACACTACGTTTTGGCAACTTCTATCGTGAAGCCTTATCTGCCAGTAGTTATTTATCATTTACGAACATGCGCGGCGGCGCAAACTCCCCCATTATGGTGCCGTTGATGGATAAAGATGATGTTGGTCGACGCTCACATTATCTGACCATTCAATTCGCCATTCCAGATGCCCCTCGTGATGATGAAGTAGTCATCGTCTTAGGAGGTGCATCTGGTGGCCGTCCGCATCATCGCATTGGTGATCGTTATCAAGACTTAGAAGATTTGGGCCGCAATCTAGATAATCCAGCAGCCGTATAAGGAGCAGATATTAATGAAGTGGTCACGTAAAACCTCCGATGGAATCGCTTATCACTATGGTGATAACAATGGCGGAAACATTGATAAAAAAGCCACTCCTATCGTCTTTATTCACGGTGTGGGCTTACGAGCAGAGAGCTGGAACCAGCAGTTGTCTGCATTTACTGAACACTATCGCTGTTATGCGATTGATATGCCAGGACATGGAAAGAGCGACTTATTATCGAGCCCAATAGTCACGCTACAGGACTTTTCTGACGTACTAACAAACTTCATTAATAACGTTGTGGGCCAACCAGCCATCATTGTCGGTCACTCATTAGGTGCAATGACTGCTTTACAGACTGCGGTATCCTCTCCCAAAGTAGTACTTGGTGTCGCTGCATTGAATGCAATTTATAATCGTCCAGATGAAGCGGCTCAAGATGTACAAGCTAGAGCTGAATCACTGATAAACGACCTCAATCAAAATGTTACTGATCAACCAATAGCCAGATGGTTTGATGGCAATCCTGAATACCGCTCAGAAGCCGAGCTGTGTCAAAAATGGTTAGATAATGGCAGTCGTTTGGGATATGCACGAGCTTATCAAATGTTTGCATATTTACGTGGTATTGCAGAAGCTGACTTGCGAGCTATCACAGTGCCTGCGTTATTTCTAACAGGCGAATTGGATGTCAACTCCAAGCCCGAAATGTCATTGGCGATGGCAGGTATATTACCCAAGGCTGATGCCATTATCGTACCTGAAGCACGTCATATGACTCAAATGACACATTCGAATATGGTTAACGCTGCATTGGCGACATTTTTTACTCAATGTGACTCACATAATATGACGCTTGCTTAATCTAAAAGCATGCCTATTTTTAAAAAGAGGTTCTCATGAAACAACTTGATCCTAAAACTCTACGTAATGCCTTTGGCAGCTATATGACTGGCGTTACTGTCATAACTGCCATGTCTAATGACGGTAAACCTGTCGGTTTTACTGCTAATTCCTTTACATCGGTATCACTTGATCCACCGCTCCTACTGGTATGCCCAGCAAAATCGTTGTCCAGTTTTGATGTGTTTGCTAACTGTGAGTATTTTGCTGTCAATATTCTCAGCGAAGATCAACAAGCTATATCCAATATATTCGCAGGTTCTAAAGAAGACCGTTTTAGTCAAATAGAGTGGCATAAAGATGAATACGCCAATCCAATTATAAAAGGTGCTTTGACGCATTTTTCTTGTAAAACAGACCGCAATCTCGATGCTGGTGATCATCACCTCTTGGTTGGTGAAGTGCTTGATTTTTCCTCTCGTGAAGGATACGGCTTAGGCTACGCATCTGGAGGTTATTTCAGCTTAGCACTAGAGCGTGAAGCTGCAGAAATCAGCACACAAGAAAAGCATGTCAATGTAGGTGTAATTATAGAGCACAATGGAAAAGTCCTACTCAGTCAAAAAGATGGTAAAACCACCTTGCCTAGTACGACTACCGATGACAATACCAATGCCGTTAGCACGATCCAACAGTTTTTAGCAGACAATAATATTGACGCTCAGTTGGGCGCTGTCTTCTCTATTTATGAGAATACTAAAACAAATACCAATTACATTTTTTATAGAGCTACCGCTCAATCGGCTGATCCTAAAGGGCTAGGTGAATATATCTCAATCGATAGTATTTCCGAACAGCATTTTATTACACCAGCCATGAGTTCGATGATGACACGCTACGCAACTGAAAGTAAAAATGGCCTTTATGGCGTCTATGTTGGTCAAGAAGAACACGGTAACGTCCACTAAAATTCACATTTAATTAAAAATACACAGCAAAGGATTTGCCTCATGAAATTTTCACTATTTTTACACATGGAACGCCTCGACGAGTCACAAACCCATCAACAGCTACATGATGATTTCATTGAGTTGGCAAAAATAGCCGACCAAGGTGGCATGCATGCTATTTGGACTGGCGAACACCATGGTATGGATTTTACCATCGCCCCAAACCCATTTTTAAATCTGATTGACCTATCCCATCACACCAAAAACGTACGCCTAGGTACTGGTACGGTGATTGCGCCGTTTTGGCATCCGATTAAACTGGCCGGAGAAGCGGCCATGACTGACATTATCACCAACGGCAGATTGGATTTGGGAATTGCTCGCGGTGCGTATAATTTTGAGTATGAGCGCTTGATGCCTGGTATGGATGCAATGGAGGCAGGAGGTCGCATGCGTGAGCTGGTTCCTGCAGTACAACAACTATGGAAAGGTGACTACGCTCATGATGGCAAGTATACCCAATTCCCATCGACCACTTCAGCGCCAAAACCTTTACAAAAAAATGGCGTACCCATGTGGATTGCAGCACGTGACCCTCACAGTCACAATTTTGCGGTAGAACATGGCTGCAATGTACAAGTCACTCCGCTATGGCAAGGCATGACAGAAATTCAGAATTTAATGACAGCCTTCAAAAACGCCAAAGCTGAGCATGGCGAAGGTAAAAATCCGAAGATCATGCTTTTGCAACATGCTTACGTTGGTAGTGATGCGAATGACGTTGCTGAAGCGGCTAAATGTATCAGCCGTTTCTACTGCTATTTTGGTGCATGGTTCAAAAACGAACGTCCTATTCGTCAAGGATTGCTTGAACCATTGAGCGAAGAAGAAATGGCAAAAATCGACATGTATGCTCCTGAAAAAATGTTAGAAAACATGCCTATTGGCACATCTGATCAGGTCATTGAAAAACTCAAAGTATATGAAGAATTAGGTTATGACGAGTTTGCATTTTGGATTGACTCTAGTATGACTTTCGAGCAAAAACAAGCATCTTTGCGCCGTTTTATTAATGACGTCATGCCAGCATTTGCATAACCATACTTAGTTTCTAGTAAATAATAAACAGATAACCCAATAAGACATTTGGAGAACCACTATGGCTAAACCTCATTACAAGCTTTATATCAATGGCGAGTGGTGCGAAGGGAGCACTAACCAAGTCCTAGACAGCTATAACCCCGCAACGAATGAAGCATGGGCAACATTTGCCTGTGCTAGCCCTGCTGATGTCGAACGCGCTGTCGATGGTGCTAAGACTGCACTGAATAATCCTGAATGGGCAAAAATGACTGCTACCCAACGCGGTAAATTATTGTACCGCTTAGCAGACCTGATCGAGCAAAATGCCGAAAAACTAGGGAAAATTGAAACAACGGATAGTGGCAAACTGGCTCATGAAACTGTAGCTCAAACACGTTATGTCAGCGATTATTATCGTTACTTTGCAGGACTTGCTGACAAAGTAGAAGGGGCTACACTGCCAATTGATAAATCAGACATGCACGTTTTTACTACACGTGAACCTATTGGTGTAGTCGCTGCTGTTGTGCCATGGAATGCGCAAATGTTTTTAACAGCGACTAAGCTAGGTCCAGCGTTAGCAGCAGGCTGTACTATTATTTTGAAAGCTTCCGAGGTAGCCCCCTGCCCTATGTTTGCTTTTGCTGAATTAGTAGAACAGGCAGGCTTCCCTAAAGGTGTCGTATCTATCATTACAGGGGACGCCGAAAACTGCGCTATTCCATTAACCAGTCACCCTGATGTAGACAAAATCGCATTTACTGGTGGGCCCGATGCAGCAAGGCACGTAGTCAGAAACTCTGCCAATAGCTTTGCGGTAACGAGCTTGGAGTTAGGTGGTAAGTCACCCATCATCGTCTTTGAAGATGCGGACTTAGAAAGTGCAGCCAATGGTCTAATTGCTGGTAATTTTGGCGCTTCTGGTCAATCCTGTGTGGCAGGATCTCGTGGTTTTATTCACCGTTCTATCTTGCCTGAAATTATCAAACGTGTAGAAGAAAAAGCAAAAAATATTGTTATTGGCAATCCTCTTGATACCAGTACACACGTAGGCCCTTTATGTACTAAGGCTCAAGTCGATCGTATAAAAGATACGCTTGAGAAGGCAGTTTCACAAGGCGCGACCATTCGTTTCGGTGGCCAGCCGCCTACTGACCCTGCTTTAGCTAGCGGCAATTACTTTACGCCTACCTTAGTAGAATGTCCTAATACTGATATTGAAACACAAAGTGTGGAGATGTTTGGCCCTGTCATGTCTTTAGTTGCTTTCGACACTGAAGACGAAGCTATTGCTATGGCAAATGATAGTGTCTATGGCTTAGGGTCTGGTGTGTTCACTCAAAATTTGGCCAGAGCGCACCGTGTCTCACAACAAATTCGCTCAGGTATTTGTTGGGTAAATACCTATCGAGCTATCTCTCCTACAGCGCCTTTCGGTGGCTACAATCAATCAGGTTATGGCCGTGAAGCAGGTAGTGAATCTGTACTTCAATATACGCGTACAAAAACGACATGGATCAATATCTCAGCGGAGCCGATGGCTAATCCTTTTGTCATGAGGTAACCACTCGATGTAACTTACTACATTAGTTTTAAGGAAGAAACTATGCCTATTCGCCCCCCATTGACAGAGCTCAATATAAAAACCCATGACAAGGGTTTTTATAAGGGTTTCAATCGTATTGTCACTATAACTTCGAAGATTTTGGTGACAATAGTGGTTATCTGGATCTTAAGTGACATCGATCGTTCTGGTGCGATCTTAGATAATATGAAAAACTGGTCTTATACTAATCTGAATAGCTACTATACCTATTCTGTCGCATTTTATATATTGGTTTGTCTTACTGCTATCTTATGGCCATCTTTTGGACGCACCAAACTTGGCTCCGATCCTAATGGAAAACCTGAATTTTCAAACTTTTCATGGTTTTCTATGATTTTTGGGGCAGGTATTGGGATTGGTGTACTGACTTATAGTGCTGCCGAACCTATCTGGCATTTGGCAAACAACCCTGACACTATTATGTCAAAAGAAATCATAATGTCAGCGTTGAATGCTAACGGCCTGAAACTGCCTCAAGGTGCTGATGTATTCAGTTTTTATCAAGACCAAGTGGCAGCCAGTACTTTAACTGCTATCGATGGTGTGGTATTACCCAAAACTGAAACAGCGCTAGACGCGGCCTTTCGCTACTCCTTTCTCCACTGGGGTATCAGTGCTTGGGCAACTTATTGCCTAGTCGGTATTTGTTTGGCGTACTTTAGTTATTCTCGTGGATTACCATTAACTATGCGCTCAGCACTATCACCTTTGTTTGGTAGACACTTAGAAGGGGTATTGGGTCATATCATTGATATATCTGCCGTAATCGCTACGATATTTGGTATTGCACAAACGATTGGTATTGGCTTAAGCTCATTTGCTTCTGGGCTATACAGTATTACTGGTATTACTTGGTTGGTGACCAATACTAATAACCCTGAGCCCACCACCGGAGCATTATTACTATCGTTGTTTGTGGTCATGTGCCTAGCGATGATTTCTGCTTTGTCAGGTGTTGGACGGGGCGTCAAGTGGCTAAGTAATATCAACATGGTATTGTCGTTTTCACTTTTAGGTTTTTTCTTGATTTTTGGGGCCTCTATGTTTGCCCTAGAAATGCTGGGCAAAGGGATCTTTACCTACGTCGTACACTTACCTGCAATGGTCTTCATGGTCTGGGATCCCAATACCGAACTGGGCAGCTGGCAAACCAGTTGGTCTATTTTTTACTGGGCGTGGTGGATTGCTTTTGCACCATTCGTTGGTATGTTTTTAGCACGTATTTCCAAAAACCGTACTATTCGTGAATTTGGATTGATTGGTATCGTAGCACCTAGTCTGACACTGTTTGTCTGGTTTTCTTTCATTGGTGGTACTGGCATCGATTTAGAGTTAAGTGGTATTGCTGGTGGTAAAATATTTGAGTCAGGGTTGACCGCTCAGCTATTCGAAATTATTGGCTTTATGTTAGAGCCAATGATGGCAAAAATATTATCAGCTATGGTGGTTTTATTGCTATTAACCTATTTGGTTACTTCTGCTGACTCTGCGCTGCTAGTTGTCAATATGCTCAATGCTGGTGGTGAGGTCACAGTTGAAAATGGTCAAAAACACATTGTCGTATGGGGTCTGGCTCTGGCTTCCGTTATTGCAGCACTATTATTAGCTGGTGGATTGAGTGCTATTACCTCGGCTATGATTATTGCTGCAATGCCCTTTTCACTCATCATTATCTTGATGGCAGTTAGTTTGCTGAAGGCTCTTATTTTAGATGGCGTACGAAAAAGAGAAAAGTGATTGATATTTATTTAAAAGTATCACCTGTTTCAGAGCTCTTATAATCAAATCTCTATTTCATAGATGCTCTTTTTTTGATACAAATTAAATTAACTTATATCAATGCATAGATAAAAAATCACCCTAGCTATTCAAGTTAGGGTGATTTTTATATGCAAACTACACCTGATTAAGAATCATATCGGCTGCTCTATCTGCAGTCATAATCGTCGGCGCATTCGTATTACCATTCATCAAAGAAGGCATTACGGAAGCATCAACAACACGCAATCCATCAACGCCTTTTACTCTCAATTGAGGGTCAACGACCGCCTCATCATCGCTACCCATCCTACAAGTCCCGATTGGGTGATATGCAATGACGGTTTCGTTTGTTAGTGCTATAGAAATTTCGTGTATTAGCATGTGTTGTGTCACTAACCGCACTCGTGATACTTTTTCTTGATAGCAATACGTCTAGCATCATGCTCCCCCCAAATAAAGGCCGATCCCTGCCCTGATAAGAAAGGTAGGCCAACGAAATAAATACCAGTTGCTGACGTGACACCTCGGTATGCAGTGGGCGACCGACATCGTCCAGTACATCAACTTCTAACCAGTTGTAGTCATACTTAAAACCAGTGGCCAACGCTAGTGATGTTATTTTCACTAAAGTCTATTGATAAAGTTGGGTCGCTAATAGGTTCAGGTAACTCTAAAAACGCTCGTACTTCTGGATATTCAGGTAAATCTAGACCATTGTCCTCAACATATTTATCTGCCCCATCCAAAGGCGCCAAATAGTTTTGTTCTGCTTCATTGACGTTGTCGAATAGATCATCCTTGAATGTTAAGGTGCCATTAGAAAATGACTTTGTTAGGCCTAATGAGTGAAACAATGTGCCAAGCCAGTCAGCAGAAATTGTCTATCCCGCTGCATGTATGTTTGTCTTCCGATGAAGAGATTGGCTGCTTGGGCGTTAGAAATATCTTACCTAAGTTACCAGATTTGATTAAGACACTAAGTTTTGCGTGATTGGTGAACCGACTTCTATGCAAATAGCATTAGGACATAAAGGCAAGGCAGTTTATCAAGCGCGTTGTAGTGGAGAGAATGGTCATTCTTCTATGGCACCCAATTACCGCAATGCGATTCATGTTGGCAAACATCCAAGATGGCACAGCGTTAAATGTGGTTTCAGACAGCTGTACCATAAATTATGAGATACGCCACAGAGAATTTACTCAAACAGTTAAAATAATGTACAACCCTGCCAGTGAGAGTAGTAGGTGTGGCTGTTAAGGCATATTGATCAGTGCATATATCATTGTCTTACTTTGACCTTAAGACCTGACTAATTCTCAAAAGTTAGCCGAAGAAATCAAAAGCGTTATTTTACTAGCAACCAACAGAAGTGCTGAACAATAGAACTGCTCAACATACTTTTTATCGATATAAGCAACTTCAAATCCCAACCTCTACCAAACAGAGAAAGCAGATTTAATCTACCAATGTAAAAAAACCTTTCAACGCGACAAAGTAAACAGCTTTAACCTTATAGGTCTCGTAAACCCTTCAACAAACGACCAACGGCTGAGATACAAACCTATAACGGCCAAGACCATAATCTTTTTCCTATTGGTGTATGATTAATATCACTTTCGTCAAGTTAGCTTATCTAACTCTAAGGATGTTGCCTGACGAACTTCTCACAACACAATATTATTATAACGTTAGGGTCAATTGTTGGCTTATCTTAGCCAAAAAACTGTCTCCCTTTTTCATAGAATGATTTCATAATTATTAATATTGTCTCTTAGGAGGATACTATGAGTACTCAAATAACAGAAAATTATACATACATTGATGGCCATAAAATTGCATTTTTGGAACAAGGTTCAGGTAGTCCAGTAATCCTGCTGCATGGGATTCCGACTAATAGTCTCATGTGGCGAAATATTATCCCACAACTTGCAAAAACACATCGGGTCATCGCTCCCGACCTTCTCAATTATGGAAAATCTGATAAACCAGAAAGCGCAGATGTGTCTATTAATGCCCAAAGTCATATGGTTGTAAAGTTAATGGACGCTCTAGGTGCGCGGCAAGCAGATATTGTTGGACATGATATTGGTGGCGGTGTTGCCCAGCTGATAGCAGTTAATTATCCAGAGAAAGTTCGTAAGCTGACTTTGATAGATAGCATTTGCTTTGATTCATGGCCTATCCCAGATTTTGAGCCGCTACAGGAACCTGGTGCTGAGTCGGAGATGGGTCTGGAGGACTTTTTGAGTATGATGCGAGGCTTCTTACCAAAAGGTGTATATGATAAGAGCGTCATGACGGATGAGCTTATTGAGATGTATCTTGAGCCTTGGTCAACTGAAAACGGCAAGCATGCCTTTTTTCGTAATCTCAGACGGTTAAATAAAGAATATACTCAGGCCATTACTGACGAACTTAATAACCTTCCACATCAGACATTGATTATGTGGGGTGACAAAGACCCTTTCCAGAAACCAGAATATGCGCCAAAGCTGGAGGAAGCAATTCCAAACGCGAAGCTTGTCTGGATCGAAGATGTCGCTCACTGGTTGATTGATGAGAAACCCGATGAAATTAGTAAGCATATCAATCAGTTTCTAAGCTAAAGTACGAATAGTACTGAGAGATATAACATGGCGCTATGCTGAATAGCAAAGCTGAGCTACGCTGAAGAAGTGCTGGAAGTAAGCTTGATAAACCAACTGGTTTTGATAGAAATAATAAAGGTTGCCAACACTATATAGTATAGCGTTGACAACCTTTTTTATTTGGTACATTACTTAGATAATGTACTAAATACTCAGAATTTTCATGCCTAATTTACGACCTAGAACGAAGTGCGGCGATAGTTACGATATTCAGGTAACCAAAAATTTGCTTTCAATCGGCGTTGTAAGTTTTCCGCTGTGATAGGTAGTGCCAGCTTATCTTGAGCCGCTTGCAATGCCACAGCATACGCTATTTTTTCACTAATCTCTCTGATAAAGTTGATAGAAGGTAGAATGGCACCAGGCACTTTTTCATATTCCATTGATATATCTGCAAGTGCTTGGCTTGCTGCCATTAACATGTTATCGCTGATACCAGTCGCTCGTGCTGCTAAAACACCTAGACCAATACCGGGGAAAATATAGCTGTTATTACACTGAGAAACCTCAAAGGATTGACCGTTAAAAGTAGTGTGAGGAAACGGGCTACCCGTCGCAATGATTGCTTTACCCTTGCTCCAATTGGTCACTTCTTGCGGTGTTGCTTCGACACGAGAGGTTGGATTTGAAAGTGGTAATACAATTGGGTGTTCAGTGTTCACGCACAACGATTCGATTACTTCTTGGGTAAACAGCCCTTTTTGTCCACTAACACCAAACAATACGGTGATTTTTGCTTGTTTAACCACTTGCGCTAAGCCAAGTTTCTTACTTTTATCCCAGCTTGCAATAGCTGATTCTTTTTGTACTAGCGGTTCTTGGAATTTTTGCAGTTCTGTCATGCCATCTGTCAATAAGCCATAGCGATCAACCATGAATACTTGACTACGGGCTTGCTCTTCAGTCAGTCCTTCACGCTGCATTTGGCGAATAATATGCTCAGCAATACCACAACCCGCTGATCCTGCACCTAAAAATGCTATTTTTTGTTGACTGAGTTTTTGACCTTTATTTAAACACGCGGCAATCAAGGTACCGACCGAAACAGCAGCAGTGCCTTGAATATCATCATTGAAGCAACATAATTGGTCACGATATCTGTTCAATAGCGGTGTGGCGTTTTCTTGAGCAAAATCTTCAAATTGCAATAACACTTCTGGCCAACGGCGCTTAACGGCTTGAATGAACAAATCGACAAATTCATTATATTCATCGCCAGAGATGCGCGGATTTCTCCAGCCCATATACATCGGATCATCGAGTAGCTGTTGGTTGTTGGTACCGACATCCAGCAAAATTGGTAGGCAATAAGCAGGGCTAATACCACCACAAGCCGTGTACAAAGACAATTTACCGATTGGAATGCCCATACCACCAATACCCTGATCCCCTAGACCTAGGATACGTTCACCGTCAGTAACAACGATCACTTTGACATTTTGTTTGGTGGCATTTTGCAGCATATCATCGATTTTATGACGCTCAGGATATGAGATAAACAAACCCCGTTTACGGCGATAAATTTGCGAGAATTTTTCACACGCTTGACCAACGGTTGGGGTATAAATGAGCGGCATCACTTCCTCAATATGCTGCTCAATTAGATGATAAAATAAGGTTTCATTAGTATCTTGTATATTACGCAAATAAATATGCTTATCCATAGCGTCAGTGAATGAGCTCAGCTGATGATAAGCACGTAATGATTGCTCTTCAATCGTCTCAATGTTATGAGGTAATAATCCAGTTAAATTAAAGCTACTACGTTCTTCTGATGAGAAAGCACTGCCTTTATTCAGTAAAGGAGTTTCTAAAAGAGCGGGTCCAGCAACAGGAATATATAAAGGACGCTTGTTTGACATAATGTAATCTTCTTATTAAAGGCCTATGAGTAAGGGTCATACTGAGTGAAAGCTATGCTAGTGCTGCATTATACATAGCATCGACTGGTATTTAACAATAGATAACAAAATCATTTTGAATAAATGTGCTTCTGAACTCGAGGCTACTGATACATTCACCAAGAAATAATAAAAAAGCACTACCAATCGGCAGTGCTTTTGGGTGTTAATGAGCATTTATTATAAAAAACACTGAACTATTTATTTACTTAGCAACTCATAAATGGTCAGCTTAATACTAGTTTTAACGATCACTTATAGACAACAAGAGCAATTACGTTTTGTTTTCGACATTTTACCAACACCTGGATTGAACGTATTGGTTGGGTCTAAGCTTTTATAAAAGTTCTGTAAATCGGGTTCAGCTTCATATAAATGACCGACGTTATGCTCAGCAGGATATTTTGCCCCTCGCTCATTTAAAAGCTTCAACATCATTTTTTTGACATACTTTGCATCACTACCTTTTTTCAAGATATAGTCTTGATGGAACACATAACAAAAGAAATGTCCGTAATAAAGTTTTTTGTCCAAATGCTGTTCGATTTCTTCGGGCAAGTTTTCTAGCCACTCTAACTCGTTACGTGGTATAGCAATATCCAATGCTAATATCTCGCCTACTTCTTGTTCATGGATAACTTCATATCGTATCGCGGCACCTGCTGCAGCAAAACGATTTAAGAAGGCGCTTTCTGACTCTTTTTTATCACATTCAAAATAAGCGCCTGTTTCTGAGGTCGCAAAAAACGACTTCAAAAACGCTTGCGCTTCTTCGATACCGTCATCACTCATTTTTAAGATGAGGTGATGCTCGTATTTATCACGATATTCCATCATTCGCTCAGGCAAATGCTTTGGAAATATATTACCTACAAACTGCATGACTTTATCGGTAAAGTGCTTGGGCATCCACGACCATTTACTAAATTTTGCGTCAATCGCGCCTTTAATAGCAAACAAGCGCGGTAAGGCATCTGTCCCTAAGTGTTTGATACTCAAGAAAGTGTCTTTGCCATATTTGGCAGATACATCGAATATATCACGGTGCATATACTCGCCCACTTCAGGAATGTTTTTGAAGTTGGACAATATCTGTCTTCTCAACTGTGCAAGCTCGCTCACACTGTTGCTACCTATATAAAAAGCCTGCTCTTTTACAGCCGTTGGGTAGGTATCAAGCCGTACTGCAAATACAGCAAGCTTACCTGCACACCCACTGGCTTCATATAGTCTCCGCTTATCCGCATTAAAGCGACTAGGCGTGCTTGCATCAACATCTTTTACTCTAGCGATATACTCTTTGTCTGATGCCATCTTGCCACTGTCAGGTAATTTGTTTTTATCAAAATCCCCATTCTGCAAGTTCGTCAGTATTGCTTCTGGCGTGTCACCTAGCTCTACGTCTAGGTGATTAACCAACACCAGCTGACCTTGTTCATTTATTCGTGCAAACAAAGCAAGCTCAGTATAAGCAGGGCCTCTTTTAACCAAGGCCCCTCCTGAGTTATTAGAAACCCCACCAATGATAGACGCCCCTAAAGTCGATGAACCAATGACTGAGTGAGGTGCTCGATTGACCGTATTAAGCTGACTTTGTAGTTGGTGCAAAGTAGCGCCAGGTAAGCTGATCACCTGCTCATTATTGTTGACCAAGTACAACTGGTCTATGGCAAGGGTATTAATAACAACCACAGGTCTATCATAATCATTACCGCTTGGCGTCGAGCCTTCGGTTAATCCTGTTTTTGCTGCTTGCATAATAATGATGCAACTGCCTTCAACACACACTTCTAGACTGCGCCAAATATCCAGCAATGTTTGCGGAAACAAAACAGCCAATGCAGCTCCGCCGCCAGAACGCCACCCCATCCTATAGTGCTCGTTTTTCTCTGGATCTGCCTGTACATTACTAGCACCTAATACATTCGTTAGTTTGTCTAACACCTGATCAGGGCTAATGATGTCTTGAGAAGGCATATTTGATGAGAAAAGGTTTGATGAATGCATATCAATCTCTTTATCTTGGAGGTTACATGTGCCTTATGGTGCTAAAGGACCTTGAAAACCGAAAATGTAAATGACAGCCATAACGATTATTCCGCAGAATAATACATAGTATAAAGTAGGTAAAATCGTGCGCCTGAGGGTAGCGCCTTCCATACCAAGCAAACCTACGGTTGCTGAGGCCGCCACCACATTATGTATCGCAATCATATTACCAGCTGCTGCACCAACGGCTTGTGCTGCTATAATTATAGAAGGTGAAATACGTAAGCTAATTGCGGCTTCATACTGAAATTGGCTAAACATCATATTAGAAACGGTATTAGAACCTGCGATGAAGGCCCCAAGTGCTCCAATCGTTGCACTAATTAAGGGGAAAACATTACCAAAAGTACCAGCGAACAATTCTGCACTCGCAACTGGCATACTTGCCACATCTGATAGATTGACGCCTGAATTGATAAAAATCCTGACCATTGGGATCGTAAAGATAAGAACAAAACCAGCACTCAATACAGTCTTGCTTGACTCTTTGAGCGCACTATTTAGTGCACTACCTGGCTTTTTGGTTTGGAAAAAAGCGGCAACCAAAGCACTGATTAACAACAATCCACCAGGTAAATATAAAGGACTAAAACCAGCGCTAATATCCGCCTCACCCAATACTGACGTAAAGTCTAACGTCATACTAGTCAGAAAATATTTAAAGCCTACAAACACTCTTGAAAAAACCAACAACAGCGCAACTAGTAAGTAAGGGAACCATGCCATGAAAATAGGCATTTTCTTGCCATCTTCATTCGGCGTCAAATCTTCTTTACTAACGACTAACTTACCAAGCCATTCACTTGGCCAGTTTTTTTGCGGTTCAAAATCCCATGTGGTTTTTGGAACTAAGAATCCACGTTTTGCCGCATTAACAACGATGGCGACACTAACTAAACCACCGACCAGTGATGGAAACTCTGGTCCTAAAAAGATACCGGTTAAAGTATAAGGAAGCGTAAATGCCAAACCTGCAAAAATAGCAAACGGCCAAATCTCAAAGCCTTCCTTCCAGCTTTTGTTTTTACCAAAAAATCGAGTCAGCATCATTACCATAAAGAGTGGCATAAATGTACCAATGACACCGTGAAGAATGGCCACTTGACTAGTAATCAGTTGTAAAAAGTCACCCCACTCTAGCCCTTGCTGAGCCAGCTGAGTGCTGATAGCAGCTGTATCCAAGCCTTTGTTTACGCCTATCACAATAGGTGTTCCGACCGCACCAAACGATACAGGTGTACTTTGTATCATCATTCCCATTAGCACGGCACCTAGCGCCGGAAAGCCTATCGCTACCAGTAAAGGTGCAGCAATAGCAGCGGCTGTACCAAAACCTGCTGCACCCTCAAGGAAGCAGCCAAAGCACCATGCAATAATAATGGCTTGTACACGTCTATCTGGCGAGACATTGGTAAAGCCCGATCGAATAACGGCAATAGCACCCGTGTGTTTTAAGGTATTCAGTAAGAAAATAGCGCCAAAAACTATCCACAATACTGAGACGGTGATGATCGTTCCCTGAATAATAGATGAAGACACTCGAGTGAGCGTCATATCCCATACGAAAAGAGCAAGAGTGGCTGTAACAGCCAAGATAATTGGCATAGTTTTTTTGGCTGACCATTGCAAGCCTATCAAAAAAATACCACAGAGAACGATTGGCAGTAGTGCCAGTAGTCCATATATTGTCTGATTCAAAATCATAATCCTTTTTTATTGTTTAGTCTTCCTTGAGTACTAACCATTTAAGCATTTATCTTGTGACTTCATGCTGTGTGTCAGATGAAGTCGAAAACAATCTTTACCAGTCGCAAGGCCAAATGCTCAAAATTTCCTAAAATATTCTACGCTGTGTCAATACATTGGTATATTGCATCAAAGGATAATGTTATTTTCTTTTTTTGCTATAATCAAAATGTATTACGCCAATTGGGGAACAAGTATGACTAAAGCTGACGATATGGTCTTATTCGTTCAGGTTGTTGAGGAAGGGTCGTTTTCGAGAGTCGCTGAAAAACTATCATTAACCAACTCAGTAGTTAGTAAACGTATAGCAAGACTAGAAGATAGCCTAAATGCACAGCTACTTTATAGAACAACCAGGAAATTAAGCTTAACCGATGCAGGAAGGACGCTTTATAACAAAGCTAAGATTGTTGAACTTGCTTTTCAAGAAGCTGAAAATGCCATCACAGGCTATGGTGAAAATATGAAAGGCAACATACGTGTCACCATGCCAGCGGTCTCCGCTAATTTGGTATTAAGTGAGTCTATTACTGAATTTTGCAAACAGCATTCAGAAATATCGGTGGATTTATACATTACCAATCGACTGGTTGATTTGATAGAAGAAGGGTTTGATTTGGCCATAAGAACAGCAGAGCTTGAAGACTCCTCACTCATTGCCAGACGCCTTATAGATAGCCATTGGATCATATGTGCAACGCCAGACTATTTAGAGCGACACGGTACACCTCATACCCCCGACCAACTACAGAGCCATGAGTGTTTGGTCTATAAGTTTGATAATTTGTCTAATGGTATATGGCCACTATACATAGATGGTACAGAGCAATTAATTACAGTACAGGGTCGGTTTCATAGCAATCATCTTAATGCGATTAAGCAAGCCACGCTTAGCGACCTAGGTATCGCCTTTTTACCAAAAGCACTTGTTTATGAAGAACTACAGAAAAATACGCTCACCCAGATTCTGCAACGCTTTACACGAAAGAAAATGGGAATGTATGCGGTTTACCCCAAAGCAAGGCAACCAGATCAAAGGTTGAAATTGCTTGTCGAGCATCTACGAGAATCATTACATCAAAAACAGACTTACTACTGCTAAGTAATAAGTCTGTTTTTAATATGAATAAGTAGAGACGGATTAAAATATTCGATAGTAATAGTCGTCTATATTGATGTCGCTTTAACTAAAACAGAAAGTTTCTGAACACCAATAGCTATGAATATAGAGTGTTCAGACATGACGTTCAATTGTACTAGATAATATTATTAATATAGGCGTTTAATAACTGCAAGTTTATTACTCAATAGCTTTCATAAAGATTGATCAATCTAAATAAGACTTTATAATCCATTTACTGTATAGCGTACGATAACTTCATTATCGAGCACTACATTAGTTGACCAAATAAATTCAGCATCTGATTTTTCGTTATCGAAAATATCTGTGAAATTGGTATAAGCTGATTTGTTGTCTACCCCAATGGTTTGGTTACTATAGGTGGTAGCGTTCGGCCAACTAGAGTCATCAAAGTCTGCTTGTTGCCAGTTGGTAGGCAATTCCCAGTGCAAGCCATAATCTGCCGAACCGTCTTGTACATTGGCGGTGGTAATACAATTGCTGGATAGGCGATCGCTACCTGACTCACTAACACAGGATAAGTTTCTAATCGGCGCGGTATAAAAGGTCTGTGCTTTCCAGTTTTCATCGGTCTTGGCAATGATGTTGTTATTTTTATCTTTGATCACAGCGACTAGACCACCGTCTCCTGCATGGAATTCCGAGCCTTGATTACTCTCTGAACCAATGCCTAAGTTTTCTTCCCAATCCACCAAATGCATAGCAACGGTAAACGGTGCTTTTGCCTTGAAACGTACAATGTTTGAATTGAACTGAGTAAACGGTACATTGTCACGCCCGACGACTACGCCATTGACATACATCTCAAAATAATTATCTGCAAAGACATAAGCGGTATACACCTCACCATCTGCATCTATTTCAATGATGTCTGAGCCATCAAGTTGAGCTAAGGCTTCACTGGCAGTGCGATATTCGTTGCCCGTACAGGGGTTGTTTAAGTCAGACGCCACTGGGAACTCTGTATTGAGCAAATTGGTCGCTGCTGGTACTGTCCATATTTTACCGTCAGTTGACTGAATACTACCGATGTTGGTTTGGCGACCGCGGTCGCATTCATAGGCATTTGTCACGTCAGTCTGGGCAAGACCTTGAGTTAAGCTAGCGGTGCCAGTATAACTGCTGGCATCTGCACTACTGTTTATTGATGCTATCGTTTGCCCATTGGCATCGGTAGCTTCTGAGTCTATTTGAGTTTGGCTACACGCCGCCAGCAATAGAGAAGATGCAGTCGTGGTTAGCAAAGCAAGTGTTAAAATAGGTTTCATTATGCTTCCTTAGCATTATATAAGATGGTCTAAAACTCCGCTTATTTGTCTCTATAACTGAGTGTTATCATTAAGTGCACATTATTTTTTCTGTATACCATCAGTGCGTTTATAAGTCTGTACGGTCGTGCCCTCTGGATCAATAAACTCAAAAGTATAAGTATCTTTAGTCGCTTCAGTAGCATCCCAACTATAATCCAGCTTATGCTCTTGACCGTGATGGGTATAGGTTAGACTATATTGGGTTGGGCTAATAATCTTGTAATCTGTGATCTCGGCTCCGCGTAAACCTACCGTTAAATATGAGAGCTCTGAAGTAGCATAGTATTCATAGCTACTGTCTTCATTGAATTTGCCTAAATATTCATCAAGATCTTCATCGGTTTCATCATAGATAGGAAAGCCTTCTAGTGCATAAGCAATGGGCTTACCTTCACCAATTTATGACTGTAGGTGGGTTGGTGCACGATGATATTGGTAATTATCAGCGCGTCCAGAATGCCCGCCCCCATTGTCTAATTATCCGAATGCTCTGGCGTCCTCACCACGATTGTTTAATGGTTTGGATTTTAAATAACCATTAATTGATTACTACTTACTAGATTTTCAATCACTGCTAGCTGGTTGATCGCTTGAATATGGGCGTTTTTTCTAGAATATAGGTTTGATCATTGGCTGAAGAGTCCGAAAAATTAAAAGAGAGTAGCTGATCGTAAAAATGCCTGTTGGTCAAATAAATCCTGTCGTCTTCTAATTTTATCAAATTAGAAGACGACAGGATTTATTTGACCGGTGATCTGCCATTCTTTGGTAGGCAGAGCATGTGCACTAGGGTCATGGGCATAAGTCAGTGATGTAACTTGTATGGCAGTGACAATAGCCGGCAAGCTAAAAGCTCGAGCCCTTTTTATGAAGGTCATAACACGCTATCGTTTGAATTGATATTTAAAAGTTAGTCATAGTCAGACTAATATGCGTATACGCACCTGTATAACCATCGCGGCTACTTGGCATTATTCATCCAAAAAATTATAGTAACCAAATAATAAATCCATTATATTGCAAAGATAATATCAATTTTTGCTTTAGAAAAAATTTAAGAAGTGTTAAGCCCTATTGCGTCTTCTACTAAAAAACCATGTATATCACCTTTAAAATCAGCCATAGAGATAGCTTTATATTCATTCTAAAATAATATTTTTGTTCTTAATATTGCATCATATGCGAATGAGCATTTACGAGGTATATGAAACGCATTATTATGTTTCCACTGGCAATAAATAAAGCGACAAAGA
>NZ_JBQSVH010000031.1:0-17976 GCF_052376135.1 Psychrobacter sp. AOP7-C1-14
GGTGTAAATGTGTTTCTAGTTGTTATGTGGGATATAATAGATGTCACTACGGGAATCTGGCTTTATATAAAAGTACGCTATGATTTCTGTACCGAAAACACTTTTAATTATTTTATTAAATTATCACGAACTTATTAACTATTAATAAATGAATTTAAATTTTGCTAATAGTTAGATAGCAGATAAGCTTAATAAGTTTTGGTGCTATTGAATTGTATGAGTGTTCTCAAAAGAAAATTACCTCATCTAAACACAAACAAATGAATAGGAATAAAGTATGTCAAATATCAATGAGTCTTTAAAAGAACTAATGGATCTTGATGGTGCTATGGGTGCTTGTATCGTTGACTATATGTCAGGCATGGTACTAGGTATGACTGGTGGCGGTGTTGATTTGGAGTTGGCTGCAGCAGGTAACTCTCAGGTAGTAAAGGCAAAAGTAGCAACAATGAAGTCACTAGATATTAAAGGTGAAATTGAAGATATGCTGATTACACTAGAGTCTCAGCTACATATCATTCGTCCTACAGCTAGCCATGAAGATTTGTTTATTTATTTAGTACTTGATAAATCAAAAGCGAACCTTGCATTGGCGCGCCGCAAAGTACAATCAATAGAAAAGAAATTAGAAGTGTAAATTAGCTAAAATTAATTAAGCCAGTAGCTGGTTTATGTAATATTCTTTATTACTCAATATATTGGAAATATGAGTAGTATAATTAATTTCGTTATATATGTACGGTATATAACGAATTAATGTTTTATGACGGTACATAAAATTTTAATGAAGTTTCGGATGTTTTATCAAGTGGTGGCAAAATGAAATGTGTTGCATATGTCAGCAGGGTGCCTATTCAAGACCGCAGTATTCGTATGCCTACTGGGTTATCAGATATTATTACAGTTTCTAGTAAGCATAATCCAGAATCACAAATCACTGGCATCATATCCTACCGTGAAGGGCAGTACCTTCAAGTGCTCGAAGGTCCTTCTGCTGAAGTAGACAAGTTAATGGCCAAGATAGCAGCTGATCCTAGACATGAAGATATTTGGGTTTTTCTTGATCAAAATGTGATAGAGCGTAGTTTTAAGAACTGGGGTGTCAGCGTATTTGACTTTGTAGATCAAAGCACTTTTTTTGATACTTTTATCGAAAATAACAGTGCTCTTTTAAATGGCTTCAATGAACAGCACACAAAACGTATTCAACCCTTCTTTGATATACAAAAATCTGACACCGTTCTCCAAAAGGACTATAAAGGCAGAAGTCTTAAGTTATTGGCTTGGCCTGATTTAAATCATGAGAGTAACCCTCAACTGATTATAGCTTTATGTGTCAAACTAACTAATAAACCGTATCCATTTGATGCGCTAATAAACAGTGGAGAGTTTGGCTCACTTGATCAAGTCACAAAAATGATATCAGGCTTTGAGCTATCAGGTATACTGGATGTGACAGATGTACAGCCATTAGATGAGAAAAAGGTTAGTGAAAAAAAGCCTAACAAATTTTATGGTGCGATCAAAAAATTCTTAGGAATGAGGTAAAAAATTGAATTATCAGAAGCTAGCTATCATTGGTGAAGTGGGCGCCGGAAAAACTCAAATGGTCAAGACTTTAAGTGAAATAAGTCCTTTTGAGACAGAAGCAGAGTCTAGTATTGAGATTGGTAAAGAGTACACCACAGTCGGTATTGATTATGGAAGAATAACCTTATCTGACGATATGGCATTGGGTATTTATGGGGTTCCAGGTCAAGAACGTTTTTCATTTTTATGGGAGTTCGTAAATAACTCTTTGTGGGGCTTACTCATCTTGGTAAAGCATGGTGAAACACCTGATTATGCCAACTTAGACAAACTACTACATTTTTTTGCACCAGCAAAAAAACAGACTACTTGTATCATTGGTATTACTCATTGTGAAAACGCTGATAAGCAAAGTGTGGCAGTGCTCGGACAAGAAATAAGAGTCATGCTGATGCAGCACGATATAGTTGCGCCAGTGATTAATACTGACCCTAGGAATAAAGAGTCCGCCGTGTCTCTATTATCACTATTTAATACCCTGAACAATCAAGGTTAATGCAAGATATGACCATACGAAACGAAGAAACACCAGCAAAAATTGAACTCTTGAAGGACATGAAAGCAACGTGTGAGGTAAACAGAGAAATCATATTAGTTAGCCTTTGTACCACAGATGGCTTCCCTATCGGTTGCTTTTCGATCAACGAGTTAAGTAACCAGTCTGATAAGTTTGCTGCGATGAGTAGTACGTTATCAGCGTTGAGCGATTCATCCGCGAGCCAAATGAAACAAGGTAAGTGTAATATCACTATCGTTGAGGCTACTTCTGGAAATATATTGTTTGTCAAAACAGACTATATTGGAAAACCATGCGTGTTAACCGTGGTGGCACAAGATAAGATGGCATTAGCAGAAGCAAGGTATAAGACTAAGAAACTGAGAAGTAAAATCTCAGCTATCACTGAGTAATATGCTAAGAAGACTAAGTACTTTATTTTTATAGCAGTAGACGTTCTTTCAAACTAAGTACGGCTGCACACTCTTCATAAGAATAAACTTGCTTGATCAGATTCCATTAAAAAGAATCCCAGTATGGATTATCACCGAACCGCTCTGCAATAAAATCGATCAAGTAGCGACACCGCTGCGATAAAAAACGATTTTTGGGATAAATCGCATACGCCTTCAAGGTAGGCAGTTGATACTGCTGCAAAACAGGTACGAGCTCGCCCAGCTGCAATTTCTTATAAGCAATAAAGGACGGTAAAAAAGTAATGCCATGACCTTTGACTGCTAAATCAACTAAGAACTCACCATTAGTGGCTTTGATTTTAGCATCTATCTTACGATGATGCTTTTTCCCTTGTGCATCCATCAACTCTATACTATTAGTTTGAGTAAGGCTGTATTGTAAAAACTCATGTCCTTCTAGATCCGCTAGCGTTACAGGTGTACCCATTCTTGCTAGGTAATCGGGACTGGCGCAAATGACACAACGAATCAACGCAAGCTGCTTGGCTTGATAGCTAGAGTCACGCAACGCTCCAATTCGAATGGCTAATTCATAGCCATCTTCGATCAAATCAATACGCCGATCAGAAAAGTCTAACTCAAATTTTAAGTTAGGGTGCTGATGGGCATACTCATCAATTATATCGTTCAGATGCATAATCCCAAAGGATAATGGGGCTGTCATCTTTAGCGTGCCTTCGATACGCATGGGGGCATCAGTAGTATATTCATTGATAGCATCAACGGCGCTCAAGATATTAGTGACTTGTTGATAATATTGATCACCAGCTTGTGTCAATTTGGAGTGCCGAGTGGTACGGCTAATGAGTTGGTTGCCCAAACGTTCCTCTAGATCTTTGAGACGGCGACTGACAGCTGATTTTGCAATGTTTAACTGCTCAGCTGCTTTGGTAATACTGCCTGCTTCGACAACGCGTACAAACATTGCCATATCTTCTAATTGACCCATTATCGATACCTCATGATTGTTCTTAAACCAAGAACTTATATTTGTGAGTATTGCTGCTTGTCGTTTGTGAGTCAACGCCTATACTAGCGCTTTCATTTAATCGAATACTTCTTAAACACAGTTTTGGAATGTCATTACGAACAAGTTATAGTAATTGAGCGCATCGATCGGTCGTTTACTTTTATCAGTCGTTTTTATTTTTGCAGTTATTAGCAAGATGACAGGTTATTTCGCTACTCAAGGCTATATGGAATCAGTAGGCGTGACTGGCATGCTGTAAACAAGTTAGGTTTCATAGGCTTATAGAGAGCTGTCATAAAGAATTGGGCTTATAGGATATTAAAAACGCCCTGATTGTTCTTAAAAAGAGAACAGTTATTTGTATTTATCTTGGTTTATCTATGTAGAGTTAATAATTATAATAGGTTCATTGTTTAAATATATTAATCAATAATAAATATATAGCTGGTTAATTTATCAATAGCTAAGGATAGATAATGAAAACAATTTATCATGCAGCAAATTCGCGTGGCGCTGCCAATCATGGTTGGCTTAAAAGCAGGCATACTTTTAGCTTTGCCAATTACTATAATCCCGAGCGTATGGGCTTTGGTGTCTTACGCGTCATCAATGATGATTTTGTCATTGGCGGTAAAGGGTTTGGTAAACATTCGCACCGAAACATGGAAATTATCAGTATTCCTCTATCTGGTAAGCTCGCTCATGGCGATAGTATTGGTAATGAAGGAATTATAGAGACTGGTGAAATCCAAGTTATGTCAGCGGGTACAGGCATTACCCATAGTGAAATGAATGGAAGTAATGCAGATGCTGTGAGGTTTTTGCAAATTTGGGTGATACCAAACAAAACAGATGTCGCACCGCGTTATCAACAGGTACATATGAGCGACATTATGCGACCTAACGAGTTTAGCCAAGTGCTATCACCTAATGCTGATGATGCAGGGGTTTGGATACATCAAGATGCTTGGTTTAGCATGGGTGATTTTGACGAAGGCATATCGGAGACTTATCAGTTAAATAATCCTAACAACGGTGTATATGTATTTGTCATCAGCGGTGAAGTCGTGATAAATGATAAAGTCCTGTCTACTCGTGACGGCCTAGGCATTTGGGATATTCAGAGCTTTACGATGGAGGTAGATTCACCTGCCCGTGTACTAGTGATGGAAGTGCCGTTATTTGTGTAGCCATTGAAGAGCAATGCAATTTATCAATTAGAATGTTTATACCAACAATTACTCGTATTAAATATTAAAAATTATTCTTATCAATAACTATTCTACTAACAACGTGGAGAAACACTATGTCAGATTTAACAACATTACAGCAGCTTGCAGAGAAACGTCGTTCTATCTATGCGCTAAGTAACCAACTGCCAGTATCTAATGATGAAATCATAAAAATAGTTGAGCATGCTATTTTGCACACGCCATCGTCGTTTAACTCGCAATCGACGCGTATCGTTGTATTGTTTGGCGATGACCATCGTAAGTTGTGGGACATGACCGAAGATACGTTACGTGAAATCGTTGGTAACGAAGAGAAGTTCAAACCGACCAAAGAGCGTATCAATGGTTTCCGTAACGGTGCTGGTACGGTACTGTTTTTTGAAGATCAAGCAGTTGTTAGAGGTATGCAAGAAGCAGCGCCACTATATGCTGACAACTTCCCAATCTGGGCAAGTCAAACCAGTGCCATACATCAGTATGTTATCTGGACGGCACTAGCCAGTATCGATGTTGGCGCAAACTTACAGCACTACAACCCAGTAATCGATCAAAAAGTAGCTAATGCTTGGGATATCGATAAAGACTGGACGCTCAACGCACAATTGGTATTTGGAACAATTGAGCAACCAGCAGGCGAAAAGGCATTTAAGCCAGTTGAAGAGCGTATGAAAGTGTTTGGTGCGTAGGAGGGGGTAGTTGATTCTATATAGTTTCAAAAGCCCAATAGTCCCAAAGCTTACGTAAAACAAAAAACGCCACTCAGTAATTTCTGTGTGGCGTTTTTTTATTGAGGGTAAGGATTGTATAGGTTGTCGAATGGCCTATAGCTAAGCTGAATTCTTGCAAAAATTACACAGAGATTGACGACTATTTACGCTGCATCAAACTGTTAGCCACCCATGCTGGACCGATTAACAAAAACTGTAAATCTTTAAAGAAAGAAGGTTTTTGGCCCTCGATTTTATGACCAATGAATTGGCCAATCCATGCAACGATAAATACCGCCGCCCAGGCTTTAAAGCCCCACGGCATCGCTGCCATTACTGACAAACAAATAAGAATAAACATTCCCATTGCTAAAAACAGTGGCGTAGATAAGCGCATATAAAACAATAACACCAATGCGCTTAGTACCAAGGTGAACCATACAGATAGCGACATGCCCATACCTAACAGGCTGACAAAGATGGTTGGCACACATAGCCAATGGATTTTTTTATTGACCAAGTTTTGGTGACTGACAGAGTACTCACTAAGCCATTGCTCTAGCGTACGTTTGGACATTTTGGGTTGACGAGACATACTAACCTCCCTGTTAGTAAATAAGATAAATAACAGACACTCGCTACTGAAATCAATACGAAGATGATTGTTAACATCAGTTGTAGCACTAATTGCGACTGTCTACCACGTTATCTGATAGACGGCACAGTCAAGTTCACTCGTACTATTGATGCCATATCAGCAAGATTTTATTCAAACTCCCAAGGGGTTTTTTCTACAAGAGACATGTTATCCTCGCTCGCTGCGGTGCCATTCATACAGGCCGATAAAGGCGTTTATTTGATACACCATAGTTTGAATAGCAAAGATATAGTTGCCAGACATTAGGTTCACGATGAGCCAAACAAAATTGACGATAATCCATAACCACCAGTTAAATGAATAGCGCAAAATCATAGCTGCCTGAGCGGTAATAGATAATACAAACGCAATGACGTTAATCCAAAAGAAGGAAATAAAGCCTAGAAACTTACTGTTATCATCTTCTACAACCGCATAGCCATAGCTTGCTAATAAATCATTTATCGTAGGAAAAAGAGCGAGACCAATGATAATAAATGTGGCTGTAATTAACCAAACTGCTTTGCTCGCTGATTTGGGCATCATGTCGCCATCAGGATCGGTATGCTTTGACCAATAAAAAATACCGTAAACATGGGTAAAAAAGTTAAATAGTGGCGCAAGCATCAAACCAACTGCGCCAGACGTTGCCTGAACGATGACCTCCCCTGCGGTTGCCCCCATACCAAAGCCATTGCCCATGACGTTTTTGCGGAATGACAGCGAGACTACGCAAATCAAACCAATAAACGAGACCGCTAAATAAAACCAATCAAGCGTGGTATGGTCTGTCGTGAGCCAAAAACCTGCGGACAAGGCAATAACCCCACAAATAAACCAAATAATAATCCATTGCATCGCCCATTTTCCGGTGATGTTGTCCAATAGCTGAATACGCATCGCTTTTTCCCCAAAGTAAATACTGATATCAATACATTGCTAACTGTCATGCGCTAGCTGAATAACACGTGCTAGTAAATAAGTTATTATAAATACGCTCAGTGTACGTTATGATTTTTTGCCATAGATATACTGATCAATTAATAGTAACGCTTGTTGGTAGCGAGTGTCATAGTCAGGCTGATCAATCATATGTGGCGTAATATCGTGACGTGTGAAAATATCTATCAAACGTTGCTCAAAGCGTCCACGAGCCTCAGGCGTACCCAAAGAGCGCATGCCATCATCAACCCATGGTGTATTGTTGTCTAACATGATCGTGTGGTCTAAACGAAACTCATCGATACAAGCGGCTACAAAAGGGTGCGTACGATCCTCATACTCTTCACAAAATGCTTGCGTAGTGACAAAGTCAGTATCAACGATGGTGATAGGGGCAGTTGCATTGGCTTTAGCATCTCGTATCGCTTGAGCATGATCAAGACAAATAGGGCCATAATCACTGTACTGTAATCCGACCTCGCTACCGCCTAAATCAGTACCGACATACAGACGTCCCATTTCTAGGGCAAAGCTGGCACCGTAATAATTAGCAAGCTTATGGACTAGCGTTGTCTTACCTGAGCTTTCACCACCGACGATAGCGACGGTTTTGGTATAGTCGACACGTGCTTGTGGATGAAGCGCTGACCAATGGGCGACTGGATTACGAGCGATGGCATAAGAGTCAAAGTCAGGCTGTAGCGGTGTAGTAACGACTGGCAAAAGCAGCTGGTCCTGTATGTCATTGCGAGTGAGTGGGTGATTGTCCGCCATAAACAACACAGTTTCTGCTGATAGTGATAGTGCGTCCATCAAACGTTGCAATTTGGCATTACTAGCAGCGACATCGATACTGATATCATTGTTAGCACTATAAAGATGCTCGTGCAGCGGTAGCTCGATCTCATGAGTCGTATGAATATGAATAAATGGCAAATCGGCACAGGCCATCTGTAGCCAACGCGCTTTATCTTGTAAGGTGATGGTAAAATTTGGATGAGGCGATGGATGCGCCATAATAACGATGTGCAATGTCTTGGCTTGTCCTGCTGCATCCAATATGCTGCGCATCTGCCCTAAATGTAGGGGCTCGAAATGTCCAATCATCAATCCAGTGTCGTACATAGTTATCCTTATTATTTTTTTATCCTAATCTTAGTGCTTTATGTCTATTCTAAAAATACGGTCAAAGCTGTCTAAATCATATAGATTATCAAAAGTAGAAATCTATTAAGCCTTGTAATACCAACTACGTTGCTTACTTCTAATGTGATTCGTAGAGGTGTTTTTATCTAATAGTCGGGCTATGTCTCAGCTTTCACCATAGAACGTTTGAAAACCAAAGTTGTTTATCAGCATGGTATAAAGGTTTTAGATGATTTGCAGGTAGGTTATTGTAAAAATAAGGTATATCGAACGTACAAAGAATCGTATATTTTTTAATTTAGGGTCCTTTTGACTGAGATACATTGGTTAGCTAAGAAGTTGTTCAGCTCGTCAAAGGTTTGATTCAATTTTAGCGTTATAGAGCGAGTCTATCTCTTTGATTAAACTAAAAGTGACAAGATATATGAAAGTAAACTGCAAGGTTAGAGCAACAAAGGTAGTTTTGAAACATTTTGAAATAAATATTTAAAATCAGGGGTTTGCATGGTGTTACGACAGATTAGGGTAAGCTTGAGTAGCATAAACTCACAAAGTACTGCTACACCTTCAACAGATAAATCCTAAATTATTGATATACTTGTCTGTAAGTTAGCACAGCAAAGTAATATTTTGACTGAATACATAAGATAGTCAGAAAATAGAATAAACAAGAATAAAAAATAGAGAGGTATTTGATTTGGCTAAGTTAGCAAAATTACATCGCTCACCAAATAATCGCATGATAGCAGGTGTGATGGGTGGCATTGCAGAATATGCTGGTTGGTCACCAACATGGGTGAGAGTATTATTTGTAGTAATTTCATCGTTAAGTGCAGCAGTACCAGGTATATTGATTTATGTTCTTTTATGGATAATTATGCCAAAAGCCAACAGTCAGTCTTATCAATAATAGGAGTTTGATAACCGTCCTTTAAAATAAGTTGCCCTAAAATTAGTGAAGAAACAAGCCCAAGTTAAACGCAGCTGCTCAAAATAATAGACCATTAAAAAATAAAAAGCCTGATCAATCAGGATGCCCAAGACACAATTTTCCTCCTGCCCGAATGCTAACGCATTTGGGTATTTTTTTATTTATTGTATTAGTGCAACTTCTATGATGATTTACCTGAAAATACGCTATATAACCGAATATTTATGCCTAGTATGCAAATTTAGTTGACGTAAACATGGATAAAATAGTCAATTTTTAGTAAGGTGAGCAGGCAGATAGAGCCGTTGCCGAATAGGCCACGCGAGCGCTATCAGAGATTTATTTAATAATACTCATTTCACAGTGGCTTTACTATGAAAACCGAAACTATGACATCCCAAGCGATAACCCTGATGACACAAGATAAAGACTCTCAACCGATGACGTTTCAAGATTTAATTTTAACTTTGCAAAACTATTGGGCCGATAAAGGCTGTGTGGTATTGCAACCTTACGATATGGAAGTCGGCGCAGGTACTTTTCATACCGCGACGTTTTTGCGCTCGTTAGGTCCTGAGCGCTGGAATGCGGCCTATGTGCAGCCATCACGTCGTCCTACCGACGGACGCTATGGTGATAATCCTAACCGTTTGCAGCATTATTATCAGTTTCAAGTCGTGCTAAAGCCGAACCCACCTAATATCCAAGAGCTGTATTTGGATTCACTACGAGCTATTGGTATTGATCCATTGGTACATGACGTGCGCTTTGTAGAAGACAACTGGGAATCGCCAACGCTTGGTGCGTGGGGATTGGGCTGGGAGATTTGGCTAAACGGTATGGAAGTCACGCAGTTTACCTACTTCCAGCAAGTCGGTGGTATTGAGTGCTTCCCAGTGACAGGTGAAATCACTTACGGACTTGAGCGCTTGGCCATGTATGTACAGGGCGTCGATAGCGTTTATGATTTGGTCTGGGCAGACGGTGAGTTTGGCCGTGTCACGTATGGCGATGTCTTTCATCAAAACGAAGTCGAGCAGTCTACCTACAACTTTGAGCACGCTGATGTGCCAATGATGGGTGAGATGTTTGATTTTTATGAGCAACAAGCGGACAAGCTAGTCGATGCAGGATTGCCATTGCCAGCTTATGAGATGGTATTAAAAGCATCTCATGCGTTTAACTTGCTTGATGCACGTGGCGCCATTTCGGTGACTGAACGTCAGCGTTTCATCCTACGTGTACGTACGCTTGCTCGTAAGGTTGCTTTTGGTTATGTTGAAGCTCGTGCCAAATTGGGCTTCCCATTGGCTGATGAAGAACATCGCCAAGCCGCGCTTGATAAGTATTTGCCAAAAGAAGACGTGGCAACAGACGGCATAGCAAAAGACACTACCGACACCAACCAATCTACTAATAATAAATAGGAGCATCCCATGAGTACTATTCTATTTGAACTGGGGTGTGAAGAGCTACCTCCAAAAAGCCTAAAGCCATTACGTGATGCGCTACAAGCAAGTGTCACCGAGCAATTGACGGCAGCAGATATCAGCTTCGATAGTATCAAAGCTTTTGCAGCGCCGCGTCGATTGGCAATTCAAATTCAAGGCATTAGCGATAAGCAGCCTGATCGCACTGAGCAAAAACGCGGACCAGCTATTAAAGCAGCGTTTGATAGCGATGGCAATCCAACACGTGCGGCGATGGGTTTTGCCAAAGGCTTAGGTATTGAGGCCAGCGAGCTGATAACAATTAACACCGATAAAGGTGATTATGTCGGTTATGAGCAAACCATCCATGGTCAAGCGACCACTGAATTGCTGCCAGTTATTTTCCAAACTGCGCTAGATAATTTGCCGATTGCTAAACGTATGCGCTCAGGCGCTAGCCGCAACGAGTTTGTGCGTCCCGTCCAGTGGGTAGTATTGATGCAAAATGATACTGTTATTGATGCCACTATCCAAGGTCATCAGACTGGTACGCAAACGCGTGGTCATCGCTTCCATAGCCCTGACTATCATAATATCAAAAACGCTAATGACTATGAGCAATTGCTAGATGGTCTAAAAGTAGTGGCAGATTTTGATAAGCGTCAGATGCTAATAAACAATCAAGTCAAAGCATTGGCAGATGAAGTTAATTCTGATGCCATCGTACCGCAAGATTTGTTGGACGAAGTCACTGCACTTGTTGACTTCCCAATTGCACTACGCGCAAGCTTTGAAGCACGTTTCTTACAAGTACCGCAAGAAGCACTTATCTCAACCATGCAAGCGGATCAAAAGTACTTCTGCTTAACCGATAAAACTGGCAAGTTGCAGCCGTACTTCATCTTTATCACCAATATTGAGTCGAAAGATCCAAACCAAATTATTGAAGGTAATGAGAAGGTTGTGCGTCCACGTTTGGCTGATGCAGAGTTTTTCTTCTTGCAAGATCAAAAGCAGCCATTGTTTGCGCTCACAGAGAGCCTAAAAAATCGCGTATTCCAAGATAAACTGGGTACGATTTGGGAAAAGTCTGAGCGTATTGCTAAGCTTGCAGCATTCATCGCTACGTTAATGCAGCAGCAAGGCCACAATATTAATGTGGATGAAACCGTGCGCGCGGGCATTTTATCTAAGGCAGATTTGGCAAGTTCGCTCGTCGGCGAATATCCTGAATTACAAGGTATCGCAGGTACTTATTATGCGCGATTGAATGACGAGCCAGAAGCGGTCGCTGCCAGTCTAGAAGAGCAGTATCTACCTAAGTTCAGCGGTGATGTATTACCGCAAACACCGATTGGAATTTGCTTAGCATTAGCTGATCGTTTGGATACATTGGTTGGAATATTTGCGATTGACCAAGCACCAACGGGTTCAAAAGATCCGTTTAGCTTGCGCCGTTCTGCTATTGGTATTTTACGTATTTTGATCGAAAAGCAGTTGCCGATTAATCTAGTAGCGTTGGTTGAGCAAGCGATTAAAGGCTATAGCGATGCTGAAGGTAGCAAGATTGCCAAAATGGGCGATACTTTTACTCAAGTTATGGCATTCTTAAATTCGCGCTATCGTGCGATGTATACAGAGCAGGGCGTTAGCGTCGATACGATTCAAGCAGTGCAAGCGATTAATCCGCATATGCCGCTTGATTTTGATCAGCGTATCCGTGCCGTGCAAGCATTTAGCGAGCTGTCACAAGCGTCGATGTTGGCTGACTCAAACAAACGTGTTGCTAATATATTGGCCAAGTCAGAAGTGAGCGTTGCTGATACCGTCAACGAAGCGCTACTATCTGAATCTGCTGAGCAAAACCTATATGCGAGCGTGAAGCAAGCACAGACAGTGGTACAACCATTGCTTGAGCAAGCTGACTATACGCAAGTATTGCAAACGCTTGCTAGCTTGGATGAGCCGTTGACACAGTTCTTTGATCAGGTCATGGTCAATAGTGAAGATGCTGCGCTTAAAAACAATCGCTTGGCATTGTTAAAGCAGGTTCGCGCCTTGTTCTTGACTGTGGCTGATATCAGCGAGCTACAGCTGTAATCCTGCTAAAATCTGATTATTACTTAAACTTGATTATCACTTTAACTTGACTGTTACTTTTGATGAAAACCTGGCTTACCATAGCCAGGTTTTTTGTTATCCAGTTGATTGATTTGCTCGTACAGCTATCCAATGGATCTAACTAGGTAGATAGTGCAATCAGGAATTAAACGGTAAAGGCATTGTATTGTCGCTATTATTGACGGTAAAATTTACGCTATCAAAACGCATTAAGTAATCTTAATTTAATAGATTTCGTTATTTTTTACGTTTACCCGTAATCGAAGGAGCACTACTGTGGCTGCTGTTATTATTGTAATCCTCATTATTTGGGCTTCAATGTGGGCTTTTTACAAGTTTATGTACCCGCGCCCACCCAAAAGTATGATGCCAAAAGAAGGTGATGTGATCACACCGCGTCAGTGTGATTTTTGTGGCAACAGTTTGGCTGAATATCGTGGTGTACTTGAAACCAAACCGAGCACAGTTACCGAGGGTGATGTTGAAGCGAATCAGGAGCTGTTCTTTTGCAACTATGAGCATCAGGCAGACTTTCATGCAGGAAAGACCTATAAGCCTTATGCGTAAACAGATAAATGATTGACTATAAAAAAGCGCCTAGCTTGATTGGCTGGGCGCTTATTTGTTCAATAAAGCATGATGCATTTACAAAATAGAATGTGCGTCTTTCATGATTTTATTAAGCAATGCCTCAGACTGTTTGTTTTTCTGCAAACGATCTTCATCACTTCTTTGATTGGCGTGGATTTTTTCATACAAATTTAAGCAACATAGTACCAGTATGCTTTCTTGGCTGAGGCTTGGAGAGTCTCTTTTTAGATCGAGCGCATAGTTATTGATATACGAAACCGCTGACAGCAGTTCTTCTTGCTCGTGTACGGGACAAAAGATTGGGTATGTAACCCCAGCAATCGCGATATCGACTTTTTTGATTTGTGGTTCAGGTGTTTTGGTATTAGATTGTGCCATAGTGCTGGATATGTTTGATTCTGTGGTTGTATTTTTTTTCGGTGGTAATGGTGAACTTGGCGCTTGAGCGTCTTTTGGTTTTTTGTCTATCGATTTACTTTTGTCATCGGTCATGATAAATCCTACAATGTTTGGTCAGTGAAATGAGTAATATCAGATTTTACAAATAGCATTTGGTAGTTCAATAAGCAGTATGTTGCTCTCTATTACAAGAACGCGTTAGCCTTCTGCTTGATCGATACGGGTTAGGCGTTGCAATACGACTTGCGTACGCTCAGCTGCCAGTTGATTCTTCTTTTGTAGTTCACTGTTCTGTTGTTTGATGTCGCTATACTTCTGCTTTAGCTCATTATTTTCTTGTTGCAGCTCGCTATTTTGTTGTTGTAATTGGCTGATCTGTTTTTGCAGTTTGTCTTGCTCTTCACCGATCATATGATGCGCTTCTGCGAGACTCTGATAGCGCTGATCGAGGTCGTTCAGTTTTTTTTTGGCACCGTCACGTTCGCTATGGCTGTCATCCAGTTTGGTTTTTAGGGCGGCAAACTCTTTTGAATCAGTAACAGGGTGTTGTTTTAAGCTGCTAAGTTCAGCACTGACAAGCTGATACTGTTTTTTGATGTCGAGTACCATTTTTTCTAATATTCTAAGTTGATCATACATAGTCAGTTTTTATCCTTAACAAGTAAGCGTGAATGAATTTTGTTCGCTGCATTTAATAATGCCATAGGTGACCGCATAATATCTATATCAACAAAGTAATTACAAGCATCAGGCTTTATCTTTTCACTTTTATTTATTGATGATTTGTCCCTGACATTTTATCGTGACTATCTTTATTTTATGAGCAGTAATCAATTACTAGGACATCTATTATGAATGATAATATCTCTGGCTGGAACACTTGGCTAACCGCGTTTGAAGACTGGAATGACGTGTCTATCAGCGAAGTGCATGGCATGATGACAGGACTTATGACGGCTTGCAATGCACCTGATGAGGCAACTTGGGCTAAGGTATTTGAGGAGCTAAGTTTTGCCCCACTACCAGAGCCTGCACTAACTTTGCTGACAGAGGAGGCGGAAGACGTTGTGTTTCAGCTGAAAGATAACGATGATGCCTACGCGTATATGCCACTCGTCCCAGATGATGAACATGATTTATACGAGCGCGTGATAGCGTTGAAACAGTGGGCTAATGGTTTTATGACGGGTTTTGGAATTACCGATTGTAGTTTGACCAGTGAAGAAAATGAGATGCTATCTGATTTGGCTAAGATTGGTGCAATCCGTCTAGAGGAAGAAGAAGATTTTGAAGGCGGGGAAGAGTCTTATCTTTATATCTATGAATTTGCTCGTATAGTGCCAGTAAGTTTTGCCACGCGTAAACGCAAGGCTGTCAAGGATATTGCGCTTATCGCTGGTTTATCTATTGATGCCAAAACAACCAAAGAGCTACAAGCAGAAGGCAAGCTGCCAAAACCAATGCCACCAGTGGTCGATGTGATGAATCATAACAATCCATCGTAAGCCAGCTCTGACACACCAGAGTTCTGAAAAATTGTAGTAAGGATATTTTATGATCCAAGATAATAGCGATAACGTTGATGTTGATAATAGCAACGATGTTCAACTGAAAAATTCTGAGCATCCTAACCAAAGTCTTGATTGGCTAACACGTCTTATTGCCTTTGATACCGTTAGTCGTGATTCTAATTTGGCTTTGATTAACGATGTAAAGTCGTACTGCGAGCAGTTAGGTTTGACGGTGGATTTGACCTTTAATGAGGCTAAAACTAAGGCCAACCTGTTTGTGACTGTACCTGCTGGCGAAAACGCTGATATTATCAATAATGGTTTGGTTTTATCTGGTCATACTGACGTTGTGCCTGTTGATGGGCAAGCGTGGTCTTCAGATCCTTTTACAGCGACGATACGTGGTGACAAGCTGTATGGTCGCGGTGCTTGCGATATGAAGGGTTTTATCGCTTGTGCGCTAACGGTATTGCCACAAGCGGTACAGCTATCGAATAACGGTCAGCTACGTCGTCCATTGCATTTGGCGTTGTCGTTTGATGAAGAGGTTGGCTGTTTGGGTGCGCCATTGATTTTGGCTGATTTAAAAGCACGTGGCATTACGCCTGATTACTGTATCGTCGGTGAGCCAACCAATATGGCGATGGTGGTCGCGCATAAAGGTATTGCTGTTTATCGTTGCCGTGTACATGGTAAGTCGGCGCATTCTTCGTTGACGGCGCAAGGTGTCAATGCTATTAGTTACGCTAGCCGTTTGGTAAATTATGTAGATGACTTGGCTCAAAAGTTGAGTGTGCGTGATGATGGAGATGCGTTGTTTGATGTGCCTTATTCAACGATATCTATCGGTACGATACAGGGTGGTACCGCGACCAATATCGTTCCCAATCTATGCGAGTTTACCTTTGACTATCGTAACCTGCCACACATGACGCAAGACGATATACTAGCGCCCATTCAGGCCAAAGTCGCTGAACTAAACGCGCAAATGCAAGCGCGCGCGCCAGAGACTGGTATTGAGCTGATACAATCAGTAGGTGTACCGGCTATGACTGATAGTGATAGTGATGAACTACAATCGCTAATAGCTGCACTGACAGGTGATAATGAGCGACACAAGGTAGCTTACGCGACTGAAGGCGGTCAGTTTACCAATGCAGGTATTCCAACGATTATCTGTGGTCCTGGTAGTATTGAGCAGGCTCACAAAGCGGATGAGTATGTAGCGATTAGCGAAATTGAACGATGCGATGCGTTCTTAAAGAAACTGTTAGATAGCTGTACGACTCAGTCGTCTATGCAGTAGTTTAGTTGTCACTCAGTATCGTGCGCTTTACTGTTACGAGACTTTTTTATTATCTAGATATAAGCTACACCGTCTTAATGGCGGTGTTTATTTTTTGATGACTTATTTAAGTCGTATAGCGGTTTATATTAGAATTATTTACATATAACGAAGTAGGGGTGGTTGATGTCTTGGCATCTGTTTGCAGTATTTTTCGCAAGTACATTTTTTATCTCAGCGACCCCTGGTCCGAACATGCTGTTAGCGTTTCAGTACGGCATGAATTATGGCGTCAAGCGAACTTTATGGACATTGGCAGGTTTAAGTCTTGGCTTGTTTGTATTATTGCTATCGACACTGCTTGGGTTGGATGTCATCAGTCGCCAATCACCTTGGCTACTGACCATTATCAAAGCTGTGGGTGCAGCATATTTGATTTATTTGGGTATTAGTTCTTGGCGCGATGCTGGTGATGGTAGTTTGATGAGTGATGCTAAAGAGTTGAGTGCCGAGGTAGCGGCAGATTATACTGTTGATAGCACGCCTAATACACCGCCGCCGCGTTCGCTCTCTAGTGCTGCTACCAAAATAGTCCCAGACAACGCAACCTTGTTTCGTACTGGTGTTTGGGTATCATTATCTAACCCGAAAGCTATTTTGTTTTTTGCGGCATTTTTTCCTAAGTTTATCAATTTCAGTGCGCCATTATGGCCGCAATATGTCCTATTAACCATCGGCTTGTTTTTGAGCGAGACGATTTGGCAAATTGTTTATACATTAGGCGGCAAAAAGCTGGCAAGTTGGCTCGATGTAGGTAATCGTTTGGCTTGGCTCAATCGTGGTTGCGGGGTGATATTTATTATTATTGCTGCGGCTTTATTGGCTGAAGTTATAAATAGTTTTATGGTTTAAAAAATACCAATATATCTTTAAATTAAAGTGCTTGATTAAATGTACGTATCCTATGTTTTTTCTATTAAATATAAATTAATTATTGACTTTAATTTTTAAATCGTTATTATTACCTCATTGATTTATAGCGCTTGTCTTTACAAGCGATAAATTGTCCCAATTAATCCGCTACTGTCGTCTATGACAGTTAGCCACAACTTATGGAGGAATCATCGTGTCCTATTTAACTATCAAGACGTTTTTAAAGATTGAATGTGTAAACTACCTGACAGCAGTGACGACTTCGCAAAGGTGTGGCTAAGCTTGTAAGTCAGTTGTACATTGATTTTCTACCTATGATTATCAAATAACAACTTTCTATATCTACTTGCTCTATCCCTTTTCTAAGTCTATTGTCCAAGATTGCTCTGCAAGCGATTTTGCACCTACTGTTGTCTGTTTATCTAACATTCCTCTTTACCGTTATTGCTAATAAAGTGACTCAAGCTATGGTTTAGCTGTTGCTTTCCTATGTGTATGATATTTACGCTGTGGCTGACGGTTTTGATCTATATCACCTTTCTTTAAGACGTCCATAATAAATAAACCATATATTTTTAT
>NZ_JBQSVH010000032.1:0-12096 GCF_052376135.1 Psychrobacter sp. AOP7-C1-14
CCTGTCGTTGACATCACTTATGTTGTTATCACGGGAGACGAGAATGTTATTGAAGGTGAAGAGGCTGAATATACAGTCAAATTTTTAGATGAAAGCGGTAGTCCTGTTATCGTTACTCAAAACACCGATGTCACCGTCACCTTTAACAATGTCAGTACTCAAGATACAGACACCGAATATAATAATGCCCAAACCATCACTGTCACCATACCTGCAGGACAATCAAGTGCTGCGCTTAACATCGACACCATCGATGACTATCTTGCTGACAAAGGTGAAAGTTATAGTCTCACTATCACGGATATTGGCACTAACGAATTTGAAGCTGTCGACTTTAGTGACACGACAACTAACAGTATCACTACTACTATCAATACTAACAATTTAGGCAATAGCTCTAATGAAGGCGGACTTGATAGTAATGATATTGTGTATGTTCAACTAACAGGCGATGATAGCACTATAGAAGTAGATAATGCCTCGCTGACACATACTTTATCGCTTGTAGATGCTGATGGTCAGCCCGTCGAATTACCTGCAAGCGGCAGCATAGTGGTTAACTTATCTTATCTTAATGATGAGACCGCTGCGGCCGATTTTGATGCGAGTAGCAAGCTGACTGCGGTGACGTTTAATGCTAGCACTGGTAATCAAATTATCCTGACCAATACGGTATTAAATGATCCATTAAAAGAAGGCATCGAGAATTATCAGCTAGCAATAAGCTCTGTTGATGGTACCAATAGTGGCTTTGAATCTGTTCAAATTGATACCGAAAACAGTGTCACAGGCCAGATTGTCGATGACGTTGACCTCAAGCCTGATGTAAATACTGTACAAGAAGATGGCGTTTTAACCGCGACAGGCAATGTATTAGCTAATGATGAAGTCGGTACCGAAACATCCGTCAGCTTGCAGAGTCAGCCTAGCGATGCAAATGATTATGGTACGTTAACCTTAAACGAAGATGGCTCGTATACGTATGTTGTAAACAATAACAACTCTAAGGTACAAGCCATTGCTAAAGGGGAAGCAATCGACCAAGTATTTATTTATCAGGTAGGTGGGATTACTCAAACTCTAACTATTACTATTAATGGTGCTAACGACGCGCCAACCTTGGATATCTCTGGTAATAGTAATACCACTATCAATTATGCAACAGTTTACCAAGAGGGTGACGTCCCTGTTGCTATCAGTGACAGTAGTGCCATTGCTGATATTGATAATAACGATACGATTGGCAGTGCACTTATTGTCTTGAGCAACTCACAAACAGGCGATTTAATTGCCATTGATGAAGGTGATCTACCAACAGGTATTTCAGCCACCTTGTTAGGAAATAGTCGTATTGAGTTGAGCGGCAGTGCAAGCTTAGCTGACTACCAAACCGCTATCGATGCCATCACTTTTGGCAACACCTCTGCTACCCCTAGCGAAATAGACCGTATTATTGAAGTGACAGTCACTGATACAAATAATGCTGATAGTAATACAACAACGACGATTATCAATGTGGATGCGACACCGCAAGCAGTCGATGATACTGCAAGGGTTGAAGAAGGTGGGCTAAGCATTAACAGTGCCACTGAAAATCTAAATCTATTATCTAACGATGATTTGGGTACGCCAAATACAACCATTACGTCATTCACGTACTTAGATGAAAATGGTGATAGTCAAACAGTAACAACAGGCACTGTAGTCGATACTCAATATGGATCATTAACTATTAACGCAGATGGCACGTGGTCATACATGTCGGATGATACATCGGATAATCTAGACGGCATTATCGATAGTATCTCTTATACGATTACAGATGCCAATGGTGATATCAGTACTGCTGACTTTAATATCACAGTGGATGACACACAGCCCACGGCACTTATTCCTGAAGTTATATTGAATGAAGATGACCTAACTGGTGGCACCGATACGACGCCTGATGCGCTACGAGCGATGCGTAACCTTGGCATCACTAAAGCTGCAGATGATATAAGCGATATAGTATTCACTGGTGTTACCACAGCAGGGTTAGAAGCCTTATCACTTGAGTCCAATGGCGAGCCGTTGACTTACGAGGTGAGTAATAACGGTCATACGGTGGTTGCTAGTGCCGTAGGTAGTGAAGTGTTTACCATTACTTTGACCAATCCTACGGATAGCACTGGAGGTGCGCAAGCGTTTGTATTTGAGCTAAAAGGTCAGCTAGATCACACTGATGGAGTTACCATCACCTTACCTGTCAAATATGAAATTCAAGACACGGACAGTGCCACGATACAAAAATTTAATGTCAATATCGAAGATGATAAGGTATTGGCTAAAGATGATACACCTGTAAGTGCGGTAGAAGATTCGTACGTTGATGGTGATGATAGTACGTTACTTACCGGCAATGTGATTGATAACGATCGAGGTGCGGACGTAGATTTAAGAATCAATACCTTTACTTATTTAGATATAGATGGCAATACGGTTGAAGATTCTACCGAATTTGGAGTAAATCTTGAAACGCCAACAGGTACCTTAACAGTCAATGAAGATGGCAGCTGGACGTTTGCTGCTAATAAATCGATTGATAATCGTGACCCTGTACCTAACTTACAAGATGATGGCTCATTCAGTTACACACTAATCGATGCAGATGGTGACGTGTCAGATGTTGCTAATCAGCCTATAAGCGTGACAGACACCGCACCCGTTATCGAAAGTGACGAAAGTGTCGTTTTAAAAGAAGATGAATTGTTCCCTGATTCGGGTACTGCTAGCACTTATGTGGCCAAAGTCGATTCCGCATTTACGGTCACAGGTAATAAGGATAATATCTCTGATATTTACTTTACCGTTGCCGACGGTAGCCTAATAAACGGCCGTTTCCAGAGTAGTGGCCTACCGCTTTATTATCGCTATGCTGAGGTCGATGGCGTAACCGATTATAGTACTCTATATGTGTCGACTACTCGGAATGGTGAGCTGATTGCAGATACGGTCGATAATCCTAACAATAATGTCGTATTCAAAGTGGAGATTAACCCTGAGGGTTTGCCATACACTAGTGAAGATGCTCTAACTTATACCGCCACCCTCTATGATACGATCAGACACGATAATATTGATGCTGATAATGATGGTAGATTAGACAATATTATATTTGACCTTGATTATGCAGTGGTCGATGAAGATGGTTCGATAGCGGAAGATCAGTTCGATGTTGAAGTAGAAAATAGACTGTTTAATAAAGATCTTGATTTCACTATTAATGAGGGGGATTTTGGGGATATCACTGAGGATGAAAACATTGCTCCAAATGGTAAGGATGCCTTGTTAATCAATGCTGCTGAAAACTTTGATGGCGGTGTGGTCACCATATTGAATTATGATCTATCGTCATCGATAGATTTGCTAAGTGGCGATTTGGTTTATATTGATGTCAATGGTAATGCCAGTGATGCCAACGGTCTGTATACGTCTGAAAACCCAGCCGTCGTTGGTAGTTTGAGAAATATCGGCAATGGACAAATTGAGTTTAATCCAGAAGAGAACTATTCGTCTATCGCGACACCAAATAATAGAGCAGATTTACCAGACATACCGAACAGTTATAAGCAAACCCCTAATGAATTTAACGATTTTTATAGTGTGATGTTCAATCTCCGTATACAAGATGGAGGAAGGATCTCGACCAGTAGAATTAATATTGAAGTAGATCCTGTTGCTGATGCGCCTATTATCGTTATTGATGATAATGAAGTTGATATCGTTGATGGTATTTATACCAACTATGTTGAAGAAGAGTCATCGACTCAGCTTAGTTTTATAGCACCAATCATTGGTGATAATGGGGGTGAGGCCAGTACGGATCTGAGTGACTATGATTCAGACTACGTGAGTGGCGCTATAAGCGATAACGATGATGATATCAATGGTGGGTCAGTCGATCGTAGCGAACGGTTTGGGGCGATTACATTAAGCGGATTACCTGAGGGCGCCCAGCTATTTTATATTGATGGCAATGGCGTTCAGCAGGTCATTATTGCTCCCACAGGAGATGATGGTACTGTCACGATTAAACTCACCGATGGCACTCATATTGCCGATAGTGAGTTTACGGCTGATGTTGAGATGACAAGTGACCAGTTTGAATCATTAATCGTCTCTCACCCAGAACAAGATGCCACTAACTTTACAGTAACTATGAGTGTCACTGAGTATGAAGTCGATGAAAATGGCGTCCCTTATCCGCTAGAGCCTAACGACTCCAATAGTGCGGATCCTGATGGTAGCTTGATAGCAGAAACCACATCAGTGGATGTACTGATTGATGTGCAAGCAGTGACAGATGCGTCGATTATTGATCTAGTAGAGCCTAATACGCCGCTCCCACCTGGCACGACTTCTATTACTCTGGCAAACGACCCTAACAATGGCATTGATAAAAACGATACGATCAATGCGGTTATTGACGAAGACAGCAGTCTAGATTTGCAATCTGTATTGAATGAAACGTTTATAGATGTCGATGGCTCAGAACGGTATTGGTATTCTATTAAAGGATTAGAAGATCTCAATGGTCAGGTGGTGACAGTCAATGGCACCAGCTATACCGTAGGTAAGAATGGCACAGTCATACTTCCAAAAGTGAAAGTAACGAGTGATGATCTAGACCCAAGCTTTACTTTTGCACCCCCAGCAGATTTTGCGGGTGTGATTGAGGCAACGCTTACGCTAAATACTCGAGATAGGGATTTAGATTCTGCAAATATTGCTCCGACCATTCAGACCGAGAAAACATCTGTAAAATTAAATATAACGGTAAATCCTACCATCGATGTGACGGCAGTGGATCCACAGGCAGGGACTGAGGATACAGCGATTGCTCTATTTACAATAAATGATGCTGGCGATTCAGTCTTTACCATCACTGATCAAGATGGTAGTGAGGCATTGTCAATAATGGGTATTTTGAAAGATCAAATTGATGATTTGATTACTGCAGGTGCCGAAATTTCTCTAAACGGTGTGCCTATCACAACAACAGATCTGACAGATGAAGGGCTTTATTATGGCTTTAATGTCGATGATTTGAATGGCTATACTATTATACCGCCAGCGCATAGCAGTGCCGATATTGCGCTCACTTATTTTGTCGAGACTACCGATGGTTCGGTTGATAGTGACAACCCTATTACTGGTAATGAAACCTTTGATGTCATCATTAAGGTCACTCCAGTGGCTGAGAGTGCGGATACCGATAGCGATGGCGACAATAGCAATGATGTAGCTCTCAACCCAGACCATACTTATAGCACACTAGTATTTGAAGATGGTGATGATGATGGTGTGAGCAGTTCTGCACCCGTCTGGTACGACTTATCGACTGATATCGGCTTTAATTTACTGGATGGTTGGTCGAACGAAGATGATACTAACGACTTTGGTGGACCGAGCCATAGCAATGCTCGTACTGATTCAGAAGAGACCTTTGCCCGTCTGATCGTTCAGATTAAAGATGACAATGGTGAATGGGTCAATGCTGCTGGTGCTCAGTTCCGTTATGATAGCGTAGGTGAGACGCAGACTGTCACAGCAGGTAAAAATGGTGTAGACGTACCTGTAGCTGGGCTTAGCAGCTTGTCATTTATTCCGCCTAATAATTACTCAGGCGAACTGCGTATTCAGGAGCAAGCGGTTACTATTGACTATGATGAAAATGACGATACGGCAACAGATAAAGTCGTATCTGGCGAGTCTTTTCTTTACCTAACTGTGACGCCTGTTGCTGATGATGTGCTGCTTAGCGTGCAACCTGCTCAAGGAGAGGAAGATGCAGGTAGATCTAATGGTAATCCAACCGATGAAGATAGCTATACACCAGATGACACTATTGACAACCCTGAGGGAGGTATTGCGCTTAAGATAAAGGCACAGTCTAAAGATAAAGACGGTTCTGAAACCTTCAATGTCACTATTGATGTGATACCGGATGGTGCCTACCTTTATGTGTGGGATGCTGATAAAGGCGCAAATGGTGGCTATGTTTTGATTGACCAAAACTATGGTGCAGTCAATGATGTTACCACGGTAGATAATGCTGATGATACATGGTCGGTCACGTTGACTGATTACCAAAGTGATAAAGTGCCATCCTTTATACCGCCACTGAATAGTAATGACAACTATACGCTACAAGTCACTGGTGTATCAGTAGATGGCATGGATACCAGTGATCCTAGTGCGTCATTGGCATTACCTATCAAGATTGACACGATCGCGGATAAAATCCTCAATGATGAATTGAATGAAGTTACCTTTGATTATGGTGGGCAAACCTCTGATAACTACGCGGTCATCCTTGAAGAAAGCGCATTGGATGCCGCTAACAGTGAGATAGCCTTTAGGTCTATTTTTAAGACGCCAGGAGATATCCGATCTTACGATGATGATGACTCTGAAATCGTGACCTATGTCATCACAGGTCTTGATGATAGGTTTATGATGCAAGGAGCCGACGTGACCTTTATCGGTGGTGAAGGCACTGCTAGGCAGTGGGTGGTGACGGATGAAGCGATCAATAATGGCGATATAATACTCAAAACCGAAGACAATTTCGCAGGCGAAATTAACTTTAATATCAAAGGCGTCAGTACGGAACTAAAAGGCGGTAGTGAGGCAAGTCAAAACCTCCAGCCTGTACAGATATTTGTCAAGCCAGATGCGCTTGATAATGATGTGGTCAATCCTATTGCTGAGCAGAATGAAAACGATTCTGTCACGTTAGACTTTGAGCCCGCCTTTAGACGTACGGATAATCCAGATGATTGGACATCAGGCGTTGAAGAGTTAAAGAGTGTGGCTATTAGCTTGACTGACCTTGAGGATCTGGGTGTTCAACTCACCGTCGGTGGCGTTGTTATCACAAGTGCTAACCCCGAAGTTGATGCTGGGTTTTATACCATCGAACGCGATTCAGACGGTGCGTTACCTGAGACTAGTATCATTGCTATTGCAGCTGAGCCTGCCAGTGATGAGCCTGATTTCGTCAACCATAAATCAGGCAATGATGTCTATCAATTTGGTATCAAATACACAGTGACGGATACCGTCAGATCCACTAGTAATGAGGCAGCAGATATCGTCTATCAGACGACGCTAACCCGTGAGACGGACTTCGTTGTAGATGTTTTACCTGATACTGATTCGCCAACATTGGACAATCTTGATGAGATTGAGACTTCAGAAACTATTGATATTGTTAACACCGATACGGCTGATAATGAGGTGATTAAAACGATCACTCTCACCTCACCAGATTTAGATGGTTCAGAGGTGTTTACACGAGTGCAAGTAGACGGTGTGCCCGATGGTATTTTAGTGGCCGTTGATGCTGATGGCAGTAGCAACTTCGTAGAAGCAGTTAAAGCGGGCGACACATGGTACGTCGACTTTGCCGATGAAACCATAGACACATCTATTACGGCGAGCGTAGATATCAAATTCAGTATCAAGGCAGGCTATGATGTGGATAGTGTAGAGAACTTGCCTATTACCGTAACTGCTTATAACCAAGATGCACCTGATGTTGAGCGCTCGGTAGAGGCAAATTTCGACTTAACGCTTATCACAGGTACGACGGATGGTGGAGAAGAACCTCCTGAGTTGGTAGCAGATCTCATCGTGCAGCCCATAACCTTGACTGAGGATGGTGCAGCTGAACCTTTGAGTAGCTATATTACTGCTACGTTAAATGGTGTGGCGTATGCTAATCAAGCCGCCGCACCTTTCTCCTTTACCTTAGACAATCTACCTGATGATGTGCTGTTGAGCTACAATGGCTCTGATCTACAAGTGTCAGTAAGTAAACAGGGCGATACGTGGTTGATCAGCGGCAATGCGACTGAAAACACTGATATTACTACTATATTAGATGATATTACGTTTGTACCTACAGGTGATTTTAGTACCAATATCACTGATAAGTCTAGTGCTGACAACGAAGCGATTACCTTAGATGTCTTATTTACAGGTACGGATAGTAATGGCGACTCTGAGACTGTGTCAGCCGACAATCCAGCGTTTCCAATAAGTGATCCAGGTACTAATGACAGTACATTGATTGTGCTGCCCATTACTGATTACTTCGGTTTTCACGAAGACGATCCTACCGCAGTACAGAATGACGATAATATCGTGATAGAGGAAGATGAAGAAAGAACATTGACATTAGATCTGACTGCAACTGTTGATGCAGGTAATGTTGAAATTATCAATGGCAATGTCTATTTTCAGTTCGCTAATGATGCTTCCATCAACGGTACGCTTACGGATACCAATGGTGAGCTTTTAGAGCCAGTTGTTAATCCTATGGGATTACCTGAAGGAATGTATTTTGCCTTACCAGTGGGCGCAGATAATCCAGCGTCTGTAAGTTTTAACTTCGTTCCTGATGTGAACGAAGATGGTACAACTGTGATTGAAACGTATGTAGTACATAAAGAGGCGACAGATATCCTAAATCACGATACGACTACGCTAGTATCGCGTAAGGACTTTGAAATTACTGTTGAAAAGGGCGCTGATATCTTGCTATTAGTCGTTGATATGGACGCTTCAAGCTTAACCGTGGATGAAGATCAGGGCGAGAACAATGTCAATGCGGTCAGTATCATCTATGAGGCTGTACAGACAGATGAAGACGATCAGCCAGCAACCTTCATACTGGACAATGTCAATGATGACTTCACCGTCTCCTTTGTTAATGATAGTGGAGATATCATCATAGCCAATAAAACAGGGATAGGGTCGTGGAGTTTGCCAAGTACCGACACAAACCCTACGCCTGAAATACTTATCCAAGCCCCAGAGAACTATAGCGGTACGAGCAGCGCTGATATTTCAGTATTAAGTGCAGATGGACTACAGGGCGATGTCACGACCGTGGATCTTATGTTTAAGCCAATAGCTGATGGTGTTGAGTTAACCCCGCAGAACTCAGCTGGTGAAGCCTATACATGGGTTGGATTAAATACCAATGCTAAGATGGAAGATACCGATGGTGTTGATGAAGGAGGTAGTGAAACACTAACATTGACGATTAGCCCCGAAGATGGCAAACCCTTTGATGAATCCATGCTATTTAGGATTGGCGACATAGGAGAGGTTATCGGCTTACGTAATGCTGATGACGATGGCGATGGTATCTCTGAAAGCTTAGACGGGATATCTGTTGAATTTGTAGCAGGTAGCTATGTGTTGAGTGGCGTGCCTAATAATAGTATCAATGATATACAGATTCTGTATCAGGCGTATAATGGTACCATCACTTATACAGGCAAAACTGTTGAGACCTCAGACCCTGGGCAAGTCTCCAACGAAATAACCGAAACTGCTGATTTGAACTTGAGTGAGTCTGTCGCTATCGAAACAGGAGCTCAAAACGACACTATCACTACCACAAATAGTAGCACTACCGTAAATTCTGGCGCAGGTGATGATAGAGTCACTGGCGGTGCTGGTGATGACCTCCTCGATGGTGGTACCGGTGTCAACACACTCGTAGGTGGTGCTGGCAATGATGAATTAGTATTCTCTGCTGATAATACTTTAATGGATGGTGGAGACGGTATCGATACCTTATTGATCAATATGGCTAGTACCACTATCGATTTTGGTGACATTTCTGGTGACTTTGATAGTAGCGTGATTAGTAACATTGAGGTGATCGACCTGACTGGGAACGATACGCAGTCATTGATTAACATCGGTACCAATGATGTGATTACCATGACCGACAGCAATAATGAGTTATTTATTAATGGTGATAATGATGATGAAGTATCTGTGACCGCAGATTTCGTGGAGCAACAAGTATCCGATCAAGCAGACTATACTCAGTATCAAAGTACAATAGATCCAACAGTTAGTTTGTATGTCCATAACGATATCACCATACTATAAGCAGGATGGTTCGGAAGCGATGTTTTTAGGTTAATTGCTTTTCTATTTACTCGTTAAACAACGAACAGCCCTAACTTATTATGGCTGTTCGTTGTTTGGAGATATCAACCTTATAGGTTGATTAATGTACTAAGCTATGCTGAAAAGAATTGTAGGGCCAAACTTAGCAAACTAACGACTCAATAGTGAATTTATCATGATTGAGAAAACCAGAGCTTATAGTACAGTTGTTAAAGCTGAAGCCATTAAAAAGATAGCCATCACCACGGTAATGTTTCAGCGACTACAAAGCAGCTATAGTAGTCATGCAGACCTTATTTAACTAGCAAAGCAAAGCTGATGAATGCAAATTTATTGGTACTAAGCAATACAACCCTGAACTCACATGTATTATAGAAGAGAATAAACGTCTGAAACGTGACCTCAAAGTTTCGCCATGAGTAGCCCTGATTTACCAACTGTATCGTATCTTTTGATAGTACGTAGATTTAGGTCAGGAAAAACCAATACGGTCTTTTACTATTAAGTAGTAGCAGACGCTTTGCCAGTGAATTTTCTTTTGCTTGAGCTTGATATTAGTGAACAAGAATGAAAAATAGCGCCCATTGCCGGCGCTATTTTTCATTCTATTTTATAAGTAAAATTCAAGATTACTTATAGGCACACACTATTTTTAGTAGTTGGCTTTGATTTGTGTTTCTAAGAAATTGGCCGCGACATCATTATACAGATCACAATAAACTTCTGAGATATCAGGATTGGTGTTTTCTTTTTCCTGTATGCCTTTTTGATTATAGGAAGCGCTGTATATCAAGCCTTTGTATTCAACAGCGGCGATGATATCGCCATATTCATCGGTATATCTTGCAGCTGATAGCTTATTATTGATTCCGATGTTTTCTTTGAAAAGATTGGTGATGGTTTTTTGTGTTTTCTGGTTGGCAATCCATTTATCTATGGTCATGCTACCTTCATCTTCGTCTTCATAAAAGGTATAGAAATCTTGATTAGGGGTTTCTAAAAGTATATAGCATTGAGAGCCGTTAGGAAAAATAGAGTTAAAACTGCTAGGAAAATAAGATAAATCAGTGTCAATACCTGTTTCAGCGTCGAATGGCTGTTTGCCTACGCCTGAAAGATCAAGGGTTTTAATGTCATAAGTTGAATTAACGGAAGCACTTCCTGAACGAATACTTAGCTTAAACGTATCACTATCAACAAAGCTAATGTTATAAAACTGACTATCAAAGTCTTCAGGTACCGCAATGAACAAATTTTGGCCAGCGTAAAACTCTAATTCAGAGACATCACCTAGGCTGTCTTGATATGCAGTAGGTGAGCTTCCTACAATAGTAGATATTGTCTGTATTAAGCCGCTGTTACTAAACCTATAATCGAGCTTACCCCATGCTGTTTTGTAATCTCCATCGTTTACATCGGTAAAAGGGTCAAATACTGTGTAGCTTAGTTCGTTATTAACGATAGGACCATTATCGTCTCCATTGCTTACAACGTATTGACCATCATCATCTCCGCCACATCCTGTAAGTACTAAGGCGCTGGCCAATGCGAGACCTGTATATAATTTATTAATTTTCATATTGTTACCTATTGTTAGCTTTCTGTAAGAAAGCAATCATAGTTAAAGCTATGCATAATTGCAAAACAAAATTCCAGTCTTAACGTTATCGCTACAATACCAATCTATTTTATTGAGTAAAGCTATTCTGATTATTCATTAAAAAACCTACAATTTGTAAATTATGTCATTTAAGCAGCAAATAGTAATGGTTTGATTTTTAGTAAGAGAGAAAGGCATGGATACAGGTATTATTGAAGACGTTAATACTCAAAACTCACGTATCTATGAGACTTCGATGATGAATACTAATGATGTTGTACCCTCAAGGATTCAGCAAAAAGAAGCAATGGGAAATCAGTAGGTGATCAAATGCCTTTAATAATTCTAATGAGACTGAAGTGGGTGTGAAAGAGGAATTTAGGTGAACTTGGCAAATGAAAAAAGTCGACCGTGCGTTTCAATGGATTGTTAGCGAGAAAGTAGATAAACACTAAAATTTTACATGACCGCCATGTCATACCTGTTAGGTAATGCAAAAAGTTGGTGGTTCTTTG
>NZ_JBQSVH010000033.1:0-10826 GCF_052376135.1 Psychrobacter sp. AOP7-C1-14
CTGCCGTCGAGTCCCACGCCTAGCGCCAGATAGATAGCCTTGTTGATAATCTGCTTATCTTGACGTACTTTGACGACAATGCAGTCTAGATAGACGATAGGATAGACGCTGCTCAATGGTCGGTTCTGCCAAGCGGTGATGTCGTCTAAGATATTATCGGTGACTCTTGAAACCAATGTACTTGAGATATCTACATCGTAGAGCTCTTTGATGCTCTCTACAATCTCGGTAGTGGTTTGACCTTTGGCGTATGAGCGAGGATCAGCAAGTGTCTGGGAGACACTTGCCCGAAGCGCAAGACGTAAGGCTATGCCTGTAGTGAAATATGATTTTATCATCAAGACCAGTAATGCGAGTTTGATGCTTACGCACTAGTGCAGGTTCAAAGCTGCTATCACGGTCTCTTGGGGTGGAGATCTCAAGATCGCCTGTGTCACTGCGGACTCTTTTTTTAGTGTGCCCATTGCGCTTGTTTGGTTTATCTGCTTTCTCATGCTTGGGGTAGCCGAGATGATCTTCCATCTCAGCCTCTAAGGCAGTGTCGATAAAGGATTGCATGAGTTGCTTCTGAAAGTCTTTGATGTCATCGAAGCTGTTCATGCTACCAGCCATTTGCTCAGCCAGTTTTTTAATGTCAGATTGAGTCGTCATTGCTTATTCTCCTGTTAGTGGATTATAAGCAGTTACACAAAGTTTGGGAAACTCCCTCAAGCGTAGCTAATTCAACATCATTAACGCCAGTCTAGTCCGCTTCGAAATAGTCAATTACCTCAGACTTATAAAGCCCATTGACTGTTTCAGCCAATGCATTGTCGTATGAATCGCCAGTCGTGCCCACCGAGGCGATAGCACCAGAGTCCTTCATCTTATATGTATAGCGAATGGATAAGCACTAAACCCCTCGATCACTGTAATGAATCACGTCTTTGGGATTGTTTCTATCTGTTATTGCTTGATTGAGCACTGCCATTACCATATCAGTGTTCATACGACTAGAGAATTTTCAGCCCACAATAGCGCGAGCAAACACATCAATAATAAAAGCGGTATACACCCAGCCGCTCAATGTCTTGATATACGTAAAGTCAGCCACCTATAACTGATTGGGACGATGGGCATTAAAGTTACGATTGACTAAATCATTCGCCCGCCGCTGATCATCATGGCTGTTGGTAGTAATCTTACCTTTACCACGCCAAACTCCCTGCATGCTATGCCGCTTCATTAATCTCTCTACGGTGCAATGAGCCACATGAATGCCATAAGCCTTCATCTGTTGCCAAAATTTGTGAACACCATAACGGTATTTGCTGTCCTGCCAGATGCGTTTGATTTCACTGATGTAGAAGTCGTCATTTTGACTGCGTAATGAGCGCTTGTGAGGGTTGTTGCTTAATTCTTTAGCGCGATAATGGGTTGATGAATTAATCGGTAATACTCTACAGATTAACTCGACCCCATAAAGATGTTTGTTATCATCAACAAACTGAGTCATTATTTTGGTGGACGGCCGAGCTCCGCCTGGGCGAAAAAAGCAGCAGCCTTCCTTATAATCTTATTGACTTGCTTGAGCTATCTATTCTCGCGTTCAAGTTCTTTAATACGTTGCTCTTGGCTTTGGGCTTGTACTGAGGCAGGAATAGTTTGATCGATGTGTTTTTTACGCCATGACCGCTGGGTTTCAGGTGTGCAGCCAATCTTAGGGGCAATGGCTTGAATAGCTGACCAGATGGAAGGATAGTCGCCTGCCGCTTCAATCAGCATGCGAACGCTGCGTTCTTTAACCTCGGGATTGTAGTGTCGTGTTTTCATTGTCGTATTCTCTCAGAATATTGGGTCTCCGACAATCCGGTTCAATACGGGCTGTTCCAGTTTTATAATGGATTAACTATATATAGATATACACTTTTTTCATATATTACCTCAAACCGAACTGACAAAACTGACAAAACTGACAAAAGCCTATATTATGATTTATGATATTTTTGACACGTATATAAAATACCTCTTTAAGTCTATTCTTGTCTAACCAATATCATTAAAATGTGACCAACATACTTCAACACCCCCGACGAAGCATAATAATCATCTGTCATAGCCATGTTTTTATCAGATAGCTTGTGCTTCTTCTGTACCACTCGTACTTCATAACCATGAAAACTCTCACGAGCACCGATACGTATTGAGCTGTCAAGTCCTAGATCTTTTTTAACATCTCGTGCTGCTTGCTCGCTGTGTGCCCTAATCTGCCAATGACTGATATCGATCAGTTGACAACCTACTGTCACGAACTGCTGTAGCATTTTAAGCTGGGTCTCTTTAATACCGAAATGAATTGATGAAGTATTTAAATTGTGTTTATCTGCAAATATTTCCACAAACGACTTCAGTCTAGCAGGCTCATCAATTGACATCTGATACGCACGATCAAGTGCTTTAACTAGAACCTCTTGGTTTTTATGTCCCGCTGGAGCACTCAAAAGCAACCTATCATCAGTAAACTGACTGGCTCTATCGTAAATCTGTCTACCTTCATGGATAGGAATACCATGCCGAAGCGCGACCTCTGGTAACTGCCCTGCTCGTTTATCAACATTTACTGTCTGTAGTTCCTCTAATAGCGCAATTACATCGTATATTTTTGGATGAATAAATATAGACTGTCGTACTTCTTCTGGTTTTGACTGTGGGGCTTGCTGGCAAGCTTCATTGTTCAATGTATCACTATCAATAAATAATGGTCTTTTACCAGCAACCTTATTGATTAAATAACCACGCATCTTATCAAGACGAACCTGTTTAGTGCTTGCATCATACGCCATGCCATCTTGTCTATTTATCGTTTGATAACCAATACCTGTCAGCATCTCAAATACAGTTATAGGCATACTAATTTTAGCTTGACTCATCTGCCAACCTGCCAGCAGATGCGCGGTATGAATATAATGCTCAAACGTAGTATCTGGCGTTAGATGCCCTGCAAGACTAGCCAGCCCAAACCAAATGCCCTGCTCTTTATTATTACCAAGTATTGCCTTAATGATATTGTCGCTATGCTTTTTATCATAGTCTGTCATCACCTGAGCCAGTGGCGAGCTACTCAACACCAATGTCAGCTGACTAAGTGCCGTATGCCGTAAGCTGTGAAAGGTAAAGTCATGGGTAAGCAGCAGTCTATCCCATATTATTTTCATCATATTACTAAAAAATACAGACGGCAATGGCTGGTCGCCTGAGCCTTGTGAAAACAAGTATCGTCGCTTTAACCTGTACTGGTGATGATAATGCGCAATGAATTGCTTTAGCTCATCTGCTTTTAGTAGACTGTCTATCGGTATCACTCTTTTGGCGCTGGAACTCTTTAGTCTGCGATAGCGGTTAGGTTTGAGAATAATTTTAGGGTATTCAATCATCTGTCCATTAAGATTACCGATATCAGCAATTTCGGTAACTTTAATACCTATTATTTCGTTAATTCGCATACCAGTGCGATAAACAAGCGCTAAAACAATCAAACAAAGTTGCTTTTGCTCAACTTCTAACTTCGATGATTGGATGTATCTTTTCATTGCGCGATATACATGTGGTGACACCATTTCGGCTTTAACCACTTGTCGGTTGTTACCCCAAGGGAAGTATACGTAAGGTGCATCAAAGTGAGTACGTTGATGATCGTGAAAGGCTTTTAGACGTCCATAAGTAAATTTCTGACTGTCTTTTAAACGATCAAGATAAGATATCGGTTGGCCAGTAGCATTTTTATCATCATCTATATCACTAGACGTATCATCTTCAAACTCCGATGACTTACATAACATAGACGTCTTACGACCATCTTTAATTTTACTTTGAATAATCTGCTCATAGATATCCTCAAAGTCGTCGCCTTCCCACTGACCAATATTCTCATCCATAGTCAGCATCAACCAATCGCGACCAATGCAGCCGATATATTTACTGATGGTATTTAATCTAATGCTATGATCATCCAGTAGCGATAACGCCCAGCTAAGTAAGCGTTGCGCGTTAGGCTGGCTAGCATCTGTCTTTAATGTTGTGATAGTAGAAGTAGCAGCACTTCTGGTGAGTTTGAGCGTATCTTGCACTTCTTTAATTAAGTTTTTGCTAAAACTTGGATAAGCTATAGCATCTCGCTTGTCCTGTGATTTGTCTACCACCTGATAACTGGTATCAAATAGCTCAGACCACGTAAGCGGCTCATGGTTTGTATTGATCGCTTCTTGGTTATAGCGAATCAGCTTATCAGTCGGCAGTCCAGTCGTTTTAAGATCGCCTTGTCTAACAATAGAAAGTGCCCCATCAATTAAGCTACCTTCCATCTGCCGCCAATAATAGTTGGCGTATTTAATGAGGATTGAGTGCTGCGGACGCTCAATATCTTTATTGGTGAGTTTCAGTTTTTTTGAGATATCATTAATGATGATGTTAAATGTCTTTATTTTTGCCTTACTCAAGTCCTTATCTTTTAGCGCATATAAAAAACACAAACTCATATCATCGGGTACGTAGTCGATAAAGCGCTGTAAGTCGTCACTACCATCTAATGCGCAGCCATAGTTGTCATCAGGCACGCTAAGCGGTATTACGGCTAATTGCTCTGCTTTATTTTTACCATCAGTTGCTGGCAGACTAATCTGATAAGCACGGCGCTCACTAAACAGCCAATCATATAGCGCTCTTAATATGTCAATATCATTAACACCGCCATACATGATGCTGCAATAAATCAGACCCTCAACTAAATCGTTGATTGAGAATCGCCGTTTACGTTGCCAGATATCTATCATAGTTGCACTGCTATCTGCTACAGCGCTTCCATTCACAAACCAGTCATAGTTAGTAGTCAGGCGCTCACGAGTTGCCAGTATCGGCACCACAGGCTCATTGAGGTATAGCTGATGGGCTTTATTATAATCACGAACAAATTCTAAAAATCCGCGCCGCGCTAATTGAAAGTTTTGCGCAGTATCAAACTCCTTTTCTAATCGCTCGTTAATCGCCTTATAATGATGCTGCAGCTCACAAGGTGATTGCATAGGATTTTGATTAACATAGTCTGCAATCAGCACTTTAGCTGCGCGTTTAATGCTTTTTTTAGCGCCATCTCTGTTGAGCTGCCGCAGTTTGTGAGCACTAATGTTATCCATATAAGCGAACCTCAATTTGTTTTAGGCAAAGATCATTGGCAATCGCATCTAGATGAGGGCTGAGCTGGTGCAATTGATTAATAGAGCTTGATGACATGGGGTGCGTAAATTCTTGATCGGGATGCTCATGACCGTAAAGCGTACAAATTAGATAATCAGACACACGTCCTGTGAGCATGGATCGCAGCTGATGACGCAGCCAATTATCCTGATGACTAAAAAAGTCTTGTAGCTCATATCGAACGCGGCTTGGCGTGATACCGATAAAGCCTTTTGGATTTTTTTGGTAAATTTGAATAAGCGATTGCTCTGATTGCAGAATAGCATCAAGGGGATAAGGTGTTTCGGGGCAAATTGGATTATAGATAGCGGCAAATTGCTTAATATAATCAATGTAGTTTTGTATAGCAGCGGCTAAAAACTGACTTAACGGAATGAGCCTGCCGTCAGACTGACCGTGACGCTCTTCTTTATCAGATACCCATAGTAGACGACGTTTAAAATCAAGCTGATTGAGTAATCCTGGCGCATGTTTAACCGGACGAATACCGGTTTGGATCATAACAATATGCCATAGCCAAATGCTATAACTATTGAACTGCGCAATATAGCGATCCATGTGCGATTTTAGCTTGCCATTATAGCTCTCAGCGCTCATAGCCAACTGTTCAAAGAACTGCTGGCACGTAGAGGTTTCAAGCACCATATCGCTGCCAACATGGCTTTTATGACCATTCATGGACACGCTGCACTCATCTACCAATGACGCCTTTTTCTCGTCATCACAGTATGCGCTTAGCAGTGCTACTGCTTTTATATAGGTTTGCTCTAGATCAGCAGTTTTGATGCTGGTGTAATACAGCGGCGAGCTGTGCCTTACATCAACGCCTGTGAGGATGTCAGCATGTAGTGGCTTACTAAGGCCATTTTTAACCACTACAAACAATCCAGACTCGATATATTGAGCACTCAAAGCTGCTAGGTTGAGCTGATTCTTAACCTCGTTGATAGCTAGTTTGACGTCATCAAGTGAAACAGCGACTTTGTCCTCTAACATGATCTGTAGCGCTTCAGGTAGTGCTCGCTTGAATACGCTACCATAGCTTTGCCTGTGAGCAAGCAAATGGCTTCTGGTATTGGTGGTCACATCAAGCGTGATAGCAATACTACTGACTTTACGGGTACGGTCATAAACAAAATACTGACGCTGACTGCGACCGCGCTGCCAATCATCAATTATATTGTCAATACTAAGACCGCTTAACAGTGACAGTAGTAAGACGGCATAACCCGTTCTACTTTCCATTTGTGCACTCATAAAGCGTTGCCATAGCGTCGAAAATAGCATCTGGTAGCCAGTGATACTCAGCTGGCGATGATTAGTTGGGAAATGAAACTGATTGCGGCTGGCATGCTGATAGCTGCTTTTAAGCTTCCATTGCTGTAGCTCAGAGGATTTGGCGATTTGTTTGATGGGTTTAAAATTATTGTCCAGCAGTGGCGGTGTGTTATCATCGGCAATATTCTCAGCAGTTGCCACGTTAGTTGACTTGCGTGATTGTTTCGTACTAAACAATTTTTTCTGTAACGGCTCACCATCAATAACCGTCGTAGTATTAACAGCACTTTGAGCTTTTTTTAAACGTTTGGCGCTCTTATCATAAGTTTTACCGATAAAAGCTTTATTGTTTATGACTACCTCATAAGCCAGCCTGATTTGACCAACTTTACTGGCAAGATACTGATTAGCAGCTTTACCCGTTGCCTCTTCTTGTTTGACGCTTATCTCATACTTTCTGATAGAAGATAAGCATGAGGATAGGTTATCGCACTGATCATGAATTCTAATTAACTCGTTGAGGATATCGCGCTGTGGATCAGCAGGCCTTAATGCCATACGAATACGAACGCCTAGTTTATCAATTTTAGCAAAATGCTTATCTTGCCTAGCTGCAATCATAAACATGATTTTGAGGTAGCCGCTCATAAACCGCCAAGCATCACTACCGCTATCAAACGCACCATACGCTTGATAAAATATAAGCAGCATATATGTAACCGCCCACTCTCCCGTTCTACCTTGCCCGATAATCTGCTGGATCACTTCAGTACAATCGATGCCCCTAAAACTAGCATTAGCACGTGGCGCCGAACACAGTAGATCAATCTCAGCGTCTGGCACCAGACCGATAATATCAATAACCAATGCTTGCATTTGCACATAATGTGGCGAGCCTATAGGAATGAGCTTATTCAATACTCGTTTATCAGTCACATCATCGAACAGTTTAGTATCAGCCATGTCTACCATTCATCCAGTTCATGTTTTTAGGTAGACCTAATAAAGTCTCATCACATGCTACCTTACACTGCTGATATTCATAGCTACTTTGACTGATACCTGCAAAATGACAGTAATTACTAACGGTTAATCGGGGCACGCCCATCAGCTCACAGATAAGCTGCTTTGATGCATTTTTATATATGGCTTGAAACAAAGCCGGATGATTCACGCCAGTAAACCTAGATAGACTGAGAACCTCGCACCACGCCAGCCGCTTAATATCATGACGACTTTCAAGCGCAATCAGACAAGGCTGACGCCAGCTATCTTCGAACCTCATTACCTCATCGATTCGTGCAAAGTTATTGAAGAACTGATAACTGTCTCTATCAAGCATACATAACCGCAATGCTGGTCGATAATAATCATCTAAGCCTGCCAGCTGTGGTCGACGCAGAGGCAATCTATGCTGCTGCCAAACCATAAAAGCAGTTCTGGCATCAGGATGAACGGTTAGATTTTTTGAGTTCAGAACTAACAGCTTTTGAGTCGAGCGAAGAGTCTTATTTTTCACGATAAACTGCTCTAAAAATTATCATTTCATTAATAGTACGTTATAACATAACATTATACAAGTGGATGATTTAATTATATTTATTAAAAAATATATTGGCTGTAAATGAGTGCAAAGTCATTAAAAAGAGCTCTCAAAAATAATAGCGATGCCATTACTTTATGAGAGCTACGATTGTTTTTTATCAGGTAATGATATCGTTATTTTTTAGAGTTTAGAGTGAATATACATATTCAGCTGCATTACTTATAAAACCTAACTTTTACTGTTTTCATCAGGCACGTATTTAAGTATGTCACATGGTGTTACCTCTAGTATTTCACACAATTTGCTTAGTGTATCGAACTCTATACGAGTCGTCTCATCGTTATAAATCCTATGAAGTGTTGATTTACTAATGTCTGTCATCCTTACTAGATCGGCAACCCGTAGTCGTCTTTCTGCTAGAAGCACAGGGAGATTACAAGAAATCACAATAAAATCCTTATTGGTAAGTAAAAAATACTTGCCAGTGACTACTTTTCTGCTAGAATAATACTCGTTGGCAATAACTAAGTTTCCGTCAAAAACTATTTTATGCTGACTAACGCTTTATTATGTCATATACCTATCTTGCTGCTCAATAGCTGGCTAATTATGATAGGTGTGACTGGTTCAATAGATATCATTACTATAAAAAGGGAATGCTAATCGTAGGTATCAGGTCATTAAAAAGGAGCACGTTGTGGGTATCAGCATTGAATGGAGCATGACACAAAACGCTTGGGACAAACGGGTCTGTGAAGACTATTGGGCCTATAACCATAAAATGAGTTATGTTGATTATGTCCATCTGCTTTGTCAAAAATATAGCATTAGTGCGCATGTATTATTTGAAACCGTAAGCCAATGCTACGCTTGCTTAGATGATGTGTGCTGCGAATATTGCGGAAGCGCCTGTCATATTGAAGTGCCCGCTGATATCGCCTATATGCGGGCAAAAGAGAGTTGGTTTTGTGCAGTATGTGAGCATGCTATGTGGCGCGGTAATTCTATTAGCAAATAGAACCAGCTTCAATCGATAGTAGCAGCCAAAGCCATACGTTTATTACGTGTGGCTTTGTTTTTCTTCAGCATAAATTCCATTCAAACGAAAAAATTTAGGCTCATCAGTACTATTTGAACTATAGTATATAAAGGTATCGTCACCAGACAACAACTCTTCAACAGCTTCTGTTACATAAGCCATGGATTCCAGTGGTAAGCTTTGCGGACTCTGCATGCCAACAAATATTCCTTTAGTATCATGAGCTTTTGCAAGTAGATCAATCAGCTTGTGTGTGGCTATCTTTATCATATCGAATTCATGCTCGCCTGTAGAGCTCGCTTGAACAAACTGAAACGAATAACCACACTCAAACAAGCTTATAACGTCTGCTACATCTATACCGATAATAGTACTTGCGGACCTTACATCTAGCAGTTCAACGACATCATTTACTTCATTAGGCTGGCATCTAATAATGCCTTCTACAATATCTAAGCGTTCATACTCATTGTTATCTGTCTGTAAGCCTACTAAAATATCAGCCTCTGCTTTCTCTCTTAGCTCTAGTAGTGCCTGCTCATTCCAACCGTCATTGATCATAAAACAGGCGATAATAGATGGCGAATAATGGTCTTTATCTGGTCGGTATAAGGCGACACACGGAACACTATCTATTTTTGAGTTGTCGAGCTGATATTTCATGATTAGACCTTTTGTTACTCTAAATGTTATGACACTAAAAGTATCACTCGTTTTTATTTTTATACTGATTTACGGTATGGTTAATGAATTTTTGTACTTCATTCATTAGCCTATCTACCTGTTGCAGATCTATCGAACTTTTACCATCAAATATATCTGTGTCTAATACAGCAAAGGTCATATGCCTACCTGAACCAAAGCGCTTTGGCTTAGTCACTTTTAAATCAAAATCAGAAGCTTCTATCTTAAATAGTTTATAGAACTCATTCCTAATCTTACTTCGTCTTTCCTTATCAGGAACAGACATTTTAAAGCAGATTTTCTCTTGCTCGATTTGCAAGTAAATATCTATATTATTCTCTACTCTATGACCCAGACCCCAAAAGCCCATAAAGCCGCCCGAAGGATTAGCAACATAACCCCAATTGCCTTCTCCTAGGTAAGACTGCAAATGTTGAAAAAAGCCAATCCAAGCCCGTTTTTTCCATTCGTTAACAGGTTTTGACTTAAAGCTTTGCACCGCTTCTTCAATAGACTGCAGATGGTTATGATAATCGCTATATATATCACTCTCTTGCAGTGCCGCATTTCGTTCACTATTAAAGAGGTCTAATAAATCTCGTCTAGTTACTGGATAAAAGCCGTCCTTTAACACAGCTTTGTAGTTGCTTTGATCATGCGTTTGTAAATAAATAGGAATGATTTTATCCTCTGTAAAGGTTTGAGCGTGTCCATTGAGCATAAACTGCTTGTATCGAATCAATTGATCTGAATGCTGCAAACTGCCTACTTTATCTTCAATTAATACGCAGTAAGTGTCGTTTATGATACAAAGGACATCAATGTTATTCGCTTGACGCTTCACTACTATTTTATCAATACGACTCGGTAGCGAGTTACCCGCTTTTTTAAAGAATAACGCCAATACACTGGTTGCTAATCTGTTTAGCGCTCTATGCTTATCGTTTCCTGTCTGATAGTCTTGGTCTGCCCAAGAAAGAAGCCAACAGATAAAAGCGTCTTGTGATAATTCAGAGGTGGCAAATTTAAATAAGTTAGGTGTGGTCATTC
>NZ_JBQSVH010000034.1:0-9030 GCF_052376135.1 Psychrobacter sp. AOP7-C1-14
ACCGTGATTGCTTGATGGTTATTTTAACTATTGCCATATTTTATCAAGCACAGTAAACCAGTTTTTTGACGTCACCTTTTCAATCAGTTGATTTGAGAAATGACGTTGTTGCATCCGCTCAATTAGCATAGAGAGTTGACTGATATCAGATAGCTCATCAGGTAGTAGGCAACCATCAAAATCAGAACCAAAGCCAACATGATCTTCACCTAGATGATTAATTAGGTAATCAAGATGATCAACGATAACATCAAGTGAAGTTTGCGTATTACGTTGCCCATCTGCACGGAGAAACGCCACGTCAAAATTCATCCCAACCATACCATCGCTTTGTTTAATAGCAGCCAACTGGCGATCGGTTAGGTTGCGTGCTTGCTGGCAGAGAGCATGTGAATTGGAATGTGTCGCAACAATAGGCTGGTCGGCAATCTCTAACGTATCCCAAAAAGCGCGCTCATTCATATGCGACACATCAATCAGCATCTGCTTATCACGACATACCAAGATAAGGTCTTTGCCTTCGCGGGTTAGACCAGAGCCTGTATCCGGAGAATGAGGGAAGGATGCATTCAAACCATCACCGAAGAGGCTCTTTCTATTCCATAGTGGGCCGATGCTTCTGAGTCCTACATTATAAAACACATCCAGCATGTCAGGCTGGATCGCTAAAAATTCAGCACCTTCAAGGTGTAACACGATAGCCAGTTGCTTATTCTGCTGACAAGCTTTGATTTGTTCTAGTGAGGTGCAAATCTGAATTTGACCATTAGACCTTGCCTGTAGTTGCTGAGCCAGTTTCAATTGGGCACAGCAAATATCAACGATTTCCTGCGAAGTAAAATCTGAATTTGATGGGTTGGTTAGTTTGTCAGGATGGTTTTTTTTCACATAAGCGAAGGGTGGTAAAAAAATAGAAAATAGTCCACCTATCCAGTTCGCTTCTTTGCAACGTTGTAAATCCAAATGTCCTGGTAACGTGCCATAAATAAAATCATGTACCGGATCGGCAGCTGAACTTAGCCAAAGGCGAGTCAATAGATCATTATGTCCGTCAAATATCACAGGCTGGGTATTCATATTTCACCTGTTACCATACGAGTAGGAATCAGTTTTTCTTTATTCAGCTGTTTGTTACTCAGTGATTTAGAGTTCTTTGGATTGCGAAAGCGTAATTCTTCAAAAGGTACAGGTGTCTCGCTATTGATACGTGCCTCCTCAATCAGGTAATGATAAGGCGATTTGCCACAGACAGGATCAGCATTTTTGGCATCCCCAGTCAGCATAAACGCTTGGCAACGGCAGCCGCCATAATCGCGCTCTTTGTCTGGGCAGCTTTGGCAGATGTCGGGCATCCAATCATCACCGCGAAACTGATTGAAGCTCGTAGACTCATACCAAATATCTGAAAGTGGTGTATTTCGTACATTAGGAAACTGTATTGGCATTTGTCTGGCAGCATGGCAAGGTAGGGCGGTACCGTCTGGTGCTACTGTTAAGAAAATTTTGCCCCAGCCATCCATACAAGGTTTTGGGCGTTCTTCGTAATAATCAGGCACCACAAAAATCAGTTTGCATTTGATACCACGTTCTTCAATCTGCTTGCGGTATTCATTGGTAATGCGTTCGGCACGAACCACTTGTGCTTTAGTTGGTAGTAAGCCTTCTATGTTTTCAAACGCCCAACCATAAAACTGACAAATAGCCAGCTCAACCGTGTCGGCTTCAAGCTCTAAGCAGAGATCAATGATTTGATCAATCTGATCGATGTTTTGCCGATGAATCACGAAATTGAGTACCATTGGATAGTCGTATTGCTTTACCAGACGTGACATCTCATACTTTTGCTCAAAGGCATGTTTTGAACCTGCCAAGGCATTATTGACCGTTGGATCACTGGCTTGGAAGCTGATCTGAATATGCTGAAGACCTGCTTCTTTTAAACTTGCGATTCTAGCCTCTGTAAGCCCCATACCTGATGTAATCAAGTTAGTATAAAAACCTTGATTGTGCGCATAAGCGACCAGTTCTTCTAAGTCCTGACGAACCAGTGGTTCACCGCCAGAAAAACCAAGCTGCACTGCGCCCATTTTCCGCGCCTGATCGAACACATCAAACCACTCTTGCGTCGTTAGCTCCTCTTTATATTGAGCATAATCAATAGGGTTGGAGCAATAAGGGCATTGCAATGGGCAGCGATAGGTCAGCTCAGCAAGAAGCCATAGCGGTAGTCCGACTGGTGCAGTCATACTAAATCAATCCAATGTTCACGCTGGGCGACCAGCATGTACTCAATGATGTCTTGTTCGATTTCAGGAATATCGCCAAACATAGCTTGCACCTTCTGGATAATATCAGCAATGGACGCTTGACCGTCAATATGTTGCCCAATGATACTGGCACTGTCATTGAGCTTAATCATGCCTTCAGGGTAGAGTAAGACATACGCATTTTGCGCAGGTTCAAACTGAAAACGATAACCGTGACGCCATACCGGTACGATAGATTTATCTAGATCAGGTATACTCATTTGAACAATCCTTTATGCCAAACATTATCGGTGGTCACGCTTTGATAAGGGGCTTGATTATGCACATAAGCTAAGCTTAAGGAGTCTAGAATAGTCCACAAAATATCCAGTTTAAATTGTAGAATCTCTAACATACGCTCTTGTTGCTCGGCTGTTTTGAACGAGTCGAGCGTGATGGTCAGACCATGCTCAACATCGCGTCGAGCTTGGCTCAAGCGAGAGCGGAAATAGGTATAGCCTTGCTCTTTTATCCAAGGATAGTGCTTGGGCCAAGACTCTAGACGCGACTGGTGAATTTGCGGAGCAAACAGCTCGGTCAGTGAGCTACTGGCGGCCTCTCGCCATGAGGTACGCCGTGCAAAGTTTACATAGGCATCCACGGCAAAACGCACACCTGGTAACACAAGTTCTTCAGAAATCACCTGCTCACGAGTCAAACCAACTGCCTCTGCCAGACCTAACCATGCTTCACGCCCGCCGCCGTCAGGATACACGCCATCTTGGTCAATCATGCGTTGAATCCACTCTTGACGTACGCGCTGATCAGGGCAGTTTGCCATAATGGCCGCGTCTTTCAATGGGATGTTAATCTGATAATAAAAACGGTTGGCAACCCATGCTTGAATCTGCTGCTGCGTCGCTTTGCCTTCATGCATCATGATATGAAAAGGGTGGTAAATATGATAATACTGACCCTTATCCATAATCGCTTGTTCAAACGCTTCTGGGCTTAACGCTTTTTTTTCTTTTTCTTCTTGCATTGTTTTCACCTTACGATTGCTACCTTTGTCTTACCATTTGTCTTAAAGCTCAATCTGCATACCATCAAATGCTACTTCAACACCATGTTGTTTTAATGTCGCAGCCTGTTCAGACTGCTCATTCAATATCGGGTTGGTATTATTGATATGGATCAGTACCTTACGAGCGTCATCGAGCTGATCTAGATAATGCAATGAGCCATCTTCACCACTAATATGTAAATGCCCCATGTCTTGACCAGTTTTTGTACCTACGCCGCACTCTTGCATTTCATTGTCCGTCCATAGCGTCCCGTCAATCATCACGCAATCAGAAGCTTTCATAATCTGCATCACTTGATCATCGATTTTACCGAGACCTGGCGCATAAAAGAGCTGCTTCTGGGTTTTTAAGTCTTTTACAATCAGAGCAATATTGTCACCATCATGCGGGTCATTACGATGCGGAGAGTAGGGCGGTGCAGAGCTTCTAATCACTAAAGGTGTCAATTCTAAATTGTCAAAACCTTCAATTTTAAAGGCCTCCTTTGGATCGATTTGATGATATTGCAGGCCGCCGTTCCAATGCTTCAACATATTAAAGAGGGGGAATCCTGTGGTCAGATCTTGATAGACCATGTCAGTACACCAAACAGGAATCGGGCAACCTTCACGCAGGGTCAATAGCCCAGTCGTATGATCAAGCTGACTATCCATCAAGACTACATTGGTGATGCCGGTATCTCTCAGTTGACGTGCAGGCTGTGCTGCCTTGAATTCAAATAATTGTTGGCGGATATCAGGTGACGCGTTGAACAAAATCCAATCCACACCATTCTCTGATATGGCTATCGAAGATTGGGTTCGGGTTTTTGCCTGAATCGTGCCTTGACGCACTCCGTGGCAGTTATCGCAATTACAATTCCACTGCGGGAAACCACCACCAGCAGCTGAGCCTAAAACGTGAATATACATAAATCAATATTTCCAAAAAATAAAAGCCCTAATCATCTAGGGCTTTTAATGGATTGAGTGCTCGTAAACTTTAGCGAGCTTCGAAATACATAGTAACTTCGAAACCAATACGGATGTCTTGAAAAGCTGGTTTGGTCCACTGCATGGGATTACTCCGGAACGATCTTACTACTTAAGAAGTAAGACTATTAAAGTGAATGAGTAATAAAGGGTAGTATAAGCCGACCCCTGCTGTCAATTTCTGAGATGTTAGTAAAGCGTTAACGCACATCGACCAAACAGTGTTTTATAGGAAAAACTAAAGTCAGTTTGTCATACCGAAAAGACAGTATATTGGGCATGAAATTAAACATACTTCCGAATAGATTAAGTATAAATTATAGAGATAAAAAATCTGCTCGAAGTACGTTAGGGCTATTTCAAGAACTTATGAGTTATACAAATATATTTTATAAACCGAATTTATCTACATAGTAATAGATAAACTTGGTAGATATTGGAGCCTGAAGGTGATTGCTGAATTGCAAGGCAGTAAGTTGACCAAAGTAATCTTGGAAAGTGTCAGTAACTACGTATGGTGTGCTGTTAGTAATATTAGTGATGACTATGCTATCGCAATTATAGACAACGGTTACTATGAGTTATTAGTCCCTATTGTCGCCTTTGATAATGTCCAGTTTGTTTGTGATAAAGGTGACCTATGGCAGTATGCTGTCTCAGTGAAGAGAGTGGAGCTCACTCATAATGATGCAGTACTATAACTCATGTTAATAAAGTGACTGTTACGTTCTGCGTATAGATTATTTTTGCAGCCTATGTAAATAAATCTACCGCTTGTCTATAACCTCTTGTTATAGATGACAAAATATATGTATCATCTAACTATAAGCTCATCTGTTTAGCCATCAGTGTCTTATAACTATAGACGCAACAGGTTCGAAGATGCTCAAGTAGTTGCTGTTATAAAACCACTTGCTTAGCTTACTAATGATTATCATTGATCAGGAGTAACAACATGGACGTAGTAATTGTTGGAAGCGAATTGACTCGCTTAATGCTTGAGGATGGTCATCAAAATATATGGTGTGCTGTAAGTGACAAGAGTGACGAGAACGCTCTAGAAGATCAGATAGGTAATGATTTCACAGCTCATATTGTGGCTTTTGAAGATGGCCAGTTCTATTGTACGGGCGGTATGCCTTGGAAATATGCAGTGCCAATTCAGATAGTTGCATTGACGCGATATAGTTTCTTGTTCTAGTTAACAAACATAGCTTAGATAGGTTTGGATAGTTATTGCCGAAAGCAAACCTTAATATCGAAACGTTTAGTTAAATAAAATGCGTGACTAACAAGGCCATTCAAGCGATGCAATATAACGCTTGAATGGCCTTTCGTGTTTTAGAGCCAGTTTTCTATCATTTCAAAAAATCAGGACGCATGAAAGCAGGGTTTGGATAAGTATAGAATCCTTCACCAGTCGCGAACCCTAGTTTATTTTGATCAATTAATTGCTCTTTTAAATACTGAGCAGCTTTAAACCTTGCAGGGTTTCGAGTTTTTTCAGCAGATATCTTCGTGATGTTGTAGGCAGTGTTGATACCGATAGTGTCTAATATGCCGAATGGACCTGACGGTGCGCCAGTTACTATCATCCACGTTTTATCTATCGTATGTGGATCGGCAACTTCTTTGGCAACTAATTGCAGAGCTGCATCTATGAATGGTGCTAATAGGCTATTCATGATGTAGCCGGGTTGCTCCTTATCCAGCGGCATTGCCACCATGCCAATAGCAGTAGCAAAAGCAACCACCTCATCAAATACTTTAGGATCTGTTCCAGGATGTCCCATAATTTCAGCGACATTATGCATCCAAATTTTATTGGCAAAGTGTAGCGCTAAAAACTGAGCAGGTCGTCCCGTTGATTCTGCAAACTGACTAGGAAGCAAGGTAGAGGTATTGGTGGCAAAGATGGTTTTCTCTGGTGCTAGTTTGGCAAGTTTTTCATAAAACTCGATTTTAATTTCAGGGATTTCGGGAATCGCTTCAATCATTAGGTCAGCGTCTTTGACCGCGTCTGCTAAGTCTGAGGTATAGCTTAGATTTTCAAAAGCCTTGTCCAGCTGCTCTTGGGTTGCCCTCAAGTCTTTGCGAAAGGCCTTACACATCAATTGAAATTTTAACTTTGCTTTTTCTAAAACCTCATCATTAATGTCGTAGACACTGACATTAAAACCATGAAATGCGGCTTGAAAAGCAATCTGGTAGCCTAGGATGCCGCTTCCAGCGACAGTTACATTTTTATACGTCATTGTATTTATTTCCTAATAGTAGTGGATATAAGTTGCTAGATAAATGTCTAGAACTTATAGACCTATTATTAGATAGTTTTACTATATTATTCAACCTTCATTTTTATCAAAGCATCAAAGAGAAACCAAAAATACCGCTATAAAAACATCAGATAAGATCACACCACTTGACTTATTTTGTTATTAATGATTTCAACAACTTGATGATAATAAAACTAACTATATACCTGATTATTTTATGGCAATTGAAGGCCAGTCTAATGTAATAATGACATTTTTAATGACTGTTGATGTCAAAATATTTTTGATGAGGTTGTGAAGCAAATAACGAGACAAGGATGAGCTGTGTATTACTAGTTATCTATCAGATAAGATAGGTGGCTAAATCTTACTAAAATTATATTTTTCTACATCAATAGTATTAAGAGACTAAAAGAACAGATAAGCCTCTTAGAAATTTGAACAATAATGTACTAAAAGTTAGAGAAGTAATCTTATGGATAAGTCGCAGGTAATCGTAAATAATCCACAAATCTCAGAAAAGTAAACAGTAGAAAACGTACTGACAGCTTCCTTTGTCTAGTGCCCCAACATCAAATGAGCAAGCTTAATATATGGATACAGAATTAGGTGGTTTTTTAGAAAGTGTGATGCCAAGATTGCTAGCAGATATACTTAAAAAGTAAAACACTGGTCATTACTTTTGATAAGATATGGCCTTTGTCGTATAGAACGTCCGCAACAGATTACTTATGTTCAGCGCTATCGCATAACAGCATACTATGTTTAGCTTAATAAAATAAAACAAGAAATCAGGATAAGACTATGAAGATATTACTAAAAAAGAATATGGTTGTTATTATTTTGCCGATGACTTTATTTGGTGTGTCTTCTTGCGCTATGACTTCTGGTATTGATAATGATGGTGACAGTCGTCGTATTGATGGTGTGGCATGGAACAACCAGGTCAATACTGATGTTAATTCTATATTAGAAACAGAAGTGGCAGCTGATAAAGCTCGCTTAGTGTTTATGCGAAAAGATGATAGCTATACTGAGCAAACCAGCACCAATATTGCTATTAATAACAGGTTTCAAACTAGTTTGCACGCAAATAATTACACCGTCGTTGAATCCTGTGCTGGCACTAATCAATTAAGTGCGCATGCTACAGGCTTTAAAAATAACGACTTATCAGCAGATAAAAAAAATTATGAGCTAACAGGAGCTCAAACCTATTTTTTTCAGGTTAACGTGAGTGAGAAAGGGGAAAGTACTTTAGAACAGGTTGGCTCTGATGTTGCTTTACCTTTATTAACTAATAAACGTTATCAATCACACCAGATTAGTCGTGTTATTCCCAATAACTGTACTACACCAATATCTATCCAGCAACTAGATCGCGTCGTTGTAGAACAAGCACCTGTATTGACCAAAAAAGTCATCATCGATCTCGAAGTATTATTTGAGACAGACAAATCTATTTTACGTCCAGAATACTACGCTAAGATAACTGAGTTGGCAGTATTTATGAAGCAATATCCTAATGCGTCAGTCACTATAGAAGGCCATACTGATGATCGTGGTAGTGATAGTTACAACCAAACACTGTCACAACGCCGAGTAGATGCAGTCAAAGAAGTATTAATCTCGCAGTTTAGCATCAGGGATGAACGTTTAACCGCTATTGGTTATGGGAAATCGAAACCAAGAGCTAGCAACGATACGGTAGAAGGGCGACAGCTCAACCGTCGAGTCGTAGCCGTGATAGAGGAACGCAATCGATAGTTGTATTTTCATTGGTGGATGGAGTCACCTGTTAATAAGCTAATTTGGACAGCATATTGAACATAGAATTAAAATAAAAGGCAAAAACATGAATACGATTATAGTAAAAACTAATAATGCGACGCAGACGGTTGAGCAAGTACAAGTAGTGACTAAAAATGGGAAGCCGACCATTATTACCGCTATGGATAAAGTGAACTACGAATTTCATGATACTGCTATTGGTCGTGCTCCTAACCATATCATTACTAAGCGTATAAAGAATGCTCTTCATATCTCTTTTGAAAAAGAGGGAGAAGAAAGTGATCTTATTATAGAAGGCTTTTATGACAATCCAGATGCTGCTTTAATCGGAATCGCTGAAGATGGTGAATACTATTATTATATTCCTGATACTGGCGAGACTTACGACTATGTGACACAGCTAGAAATTGGCGATGTTGAGGGACAAGCTTTAGGTGGTGAAGATTACATAGCCGCTGCTGCTATTCCTTGGTGGATACCTGCTGCCGCTGGATTAGGTTTGGTAGGTATAATTGCGGCGGCAAACGGAAGTGATAATGATATAGAGCCTGTGAACGATGCGCCTGTGGCAACCGATGCCACTATTAGCACACCAGAGGGCGAAGCGATTGCCGTCCCGCTGATCGTCAGTGACCTTGATGGTGACATTGCAAGCATCAGT
>NZ_JBQSVH010000035.1:0-5348 GCF_052376135.1 Psychrobacter sp. AOP7-C1-14
TGACAGATTAATTAGACTTGTATACAAACCACTTGGGTGTTGTATGGTCAAGCCAAACGAGCAATTAGTACAGGTTAGCTACACGCATCGCTGCGCTTCCACACCCTGCCTATCAACGTCCTAGTCTTGAACGGCTCTTTAGGGAAATCTAATCTTGAGGTGGGCTTCCCGCTTAGATGCTTTCAGCGGTTATCCCATCCGAACGTAGCTACCGGGCAATGCCATTGGCATGACAACCCGAACACCAGTGGTTCGTCCACTCTGGTCCTCTCGTACTAGGAGCAGATCCTCTCAAATTTCCAACGCCCACGGTAGATAGGGACCGAACTGTCTCACGACGTTCTAAACCCAGCTCGCGTACCTCTTTAAATGGCGAACAGCCATACCCTTAGGACCTGCTTCAGCCCTAGGATGAGATGAGCCGACATCGAGGTGCCAAACACCGCCGTCGATATGAACTCTTGGGCGGTATCAGCCTGTTATCCCCAGAGTACCTTTTATCCGTTGAGCGATGGCCCTTCCATACAGAACCACCGGATCACTAAGACCTACTTTCGTACCTGCTCGACTTGTGGGTCTCGCAGTTAAGCGCGCTTTTGCCTTTATACTCTACGACCGATTTCCGACCGGTCTGAGCGCACCTTCGTACTCCTCCGTTACTCTTTAGGAGGAGACCGCCCCAGTCAAACTACCCACCATACATTGTCCTCGGTATTGTTATACCTGAGTTAGAACCCCAACATGACCAGGGTGGTATTTCAAGATTGGCTCCACCAAGACTAGCGTCTCGGCTTCAAAGCCTCCCACCTATCCTGCACAAGTCAGGTCAAAGTTCAATGTAAAGCTGTAGTAAAGGTTCACGGGGTCTTTCCGTCTAGCCGCGGGTACACAGCATCTTCACTGCGATTTCGATTTCACTGAGTCTCTGCTGGAGACAGCGCTGCCATCATTATGTCATTCGTGCAGGTCGGAACTTACCCGACAAGGAATTTCGCTACCTTAGGACCGTTATAGTTACGGCCGCCGTTTACTGGGGCTTCGATCAAGAGCTTCGCTTACGCTAACCCCATCAATTAACCTTCCAGCACCGGGCAGACATCACACCCTATACGTCCACTTTCGTGTTTGCAGAGTGCTGTGTTTTTAATAAACAGTTGCAGCAGCCTGGTATCTGCGACTGCCAGCAGCTCAAGGAGCAAGTCCTATCACCACCAACAGCGTACCTTCTCCCGAAGTTACGGTACCATTTTGCCTAGTTCCTTCAGCAGAGTTCTCTCAAGCGCCTTGGTATTCTCTACCTGATCACCTGTGTCGGTTTAGGGTACGATTCGTTTATAACTATTGCTTAGAAGCTTTTCCTGGAAGCATGGTATTTGCCACTTCGTCCTACAAGTAGGACTTGCTATCAGATCTCGGTATAAAATAGCCCGGATTTACCTAAGCTATAAACCTACATCCTTTCACCTGGACAACCAACGCCAGGCTGACATAACCTTCTCCGTCCCTCCATCGCATTATAAACAAGTATCGGAATATTAACCGATTTCCCATCGACTACGCCTTTCGGCCTCGCCTTAGGGGTCGACTCACCCAGCCCCGATTAACGTTGGACTGGAACCCTTGATCTTCCGGCGTGCGAGCTTTTCACTCGCATTATCGTTACTCACGTCAGCATTCGCTCTTGTGATACCTCCAGCATGCTTTACAACACACCTTCACAGGCTTACACAACGCTCCCCTACCACTTGAAAACAAATTCAAATCCGCAGCTTCGGCTCCTAGTTTGAGCCCCGTTACATCTTCCGCGCGGGCCGACTCGACTAGTGAGCTATTACGCTTTCTTTAAAGGATGGCTGCTTCTAAGCCAACCTCCTAGCTGTCTATGCCTTCCCACCTCGTTTCCCACTTAACTAGGAATTTGGGGCCTTAGCTGGCGGTCTGGGTTGTTTCCCTCTCCACGATGGACGTTAGCACCCACCGTGTGTCTCCCGGATATCACTCATCGGTATTCGGAGTTTGCATCGGTTTGGTAAGTCGGTATGACCCCCTAGCCGAAACAGTGCTCTACCCCCAATGGTGTTCGTCCGAGGCGCTACCTAAATAGCTTTCGGGGAGAACCAGCTATCACCGAGTTTGATTAGCCTTTCACCCCTATCCACAAGTCATCCCCTGGCTTTTCAACGACAGTGGGTTCGGTCCTCCGGTGCCTGTTACGGCACTTTCAACCTGCTCATGGATAGATCACTCGGTTTCGGGTCTATACCCTGCAACTAGACGCCCTATTAAGACTCGGTTTCCCTACGGCTCCCCTAAACGGTTAACCTTGCTACAGAATATAAGTCGCTGACCCATTATACAAAAGGTACGCGGTCACCCAACAAGTGGGCTCCCACTGCTTGTACGCACACGGTTTCAGGTTCTATTTCACTCCCCTCACAGGGGTTCTTTTCGCCTTTCCCTCACGGTACTGGTTCACTATCGGTCAGTCAGGAGTATTTAGCCTTGGAGGATGGTCCCCCCATCTTCAAACAGGATTTCTCGTGCCCCGCTCTACTTAATATGTTAACGCTAATGTTTCGAATACAGGACTATCACCTACTACGGTCAGCTTTCCCACGCTGTTCTTCTACATTAGCACTAATCGGCTTCTCCCCGTTCGCTCGCCGCTACTAGGGGAATCTCAATTGATGTCTCTTCCTAAGGGTACTGAGATGTTTCACTTCCCCTCGTTCGCTTCCTAATAAATTAGGATAGCTAGCTTATGCTAGCTGGGTTTCCCCATTCAGAAATCTCCGGATCACAGGATATTGCCGCCTCCCCGAAGCTTATCGCAGGCTGTCACGTCTTTCATCGCCTCTGACTGCCAAGGCATCCACCATGTGCGCTTCATTACTTGACCATACAACCCCAAGTAGTCTTTCGACTCCAAAGTGTCATACAATCTAATTATGATAACGATATCACCTAATTTTATACGCTTGATTCAGTTCTCTTTACTTTTTTAGCAATCAACCCCTGGGATAACAACTGATGTCGTTAAGAGGCCGATTACTAAGGTTAGGAAGTGCGCGTGAACACGCGCTTCCTAACCCAGACTCATATCTATGTTTTTAAATAGTCTCTATGCTCTCGTCGAGTCACAGATTCTGTATAAAACAGAAAGAAGTAATCAATCACAATCACTTGTTTCTATTTAATACCTATTTTATTTATCTAGCACTTAAAGCTTACTTAAACCGTCTTAGTAGTGGTGGAGCCAAACGGAGTCGAACCGTTGACCTCCTGCGTGCAAGGCAGGCGCTCTACCAACTGAGCTATGGCCCCATTGTAAAATGGTGGGTCTAGGTGGACTTGAACCACCGACCCCCGCGTTATCAACACGGTGCTCTAACCAGCTGAGCTACAGACCCTAATACGTTTGTTAAAAACGTAAGCTTAAACTAAAGAACAACTTGTTGTGAATTCTTGCTGACCGAATGCGTCTATAAGGAGGTGATCCAGCCGCAGGTTCCCCTACGGCTACCTTGTTACGACTTCACCCCAGTCATCAACCACACCGTGGTGAACGCTCCCCCGAAGGTTAAGCTATCCACTTCTGGTGCAATCAACTCCCATGGTGTGACGGGCGGTGTGTACAAGGCCCGGGAACGTATTCACCGCGGCATTCTGATCCGCGATTACTAGCGATTCCTACTTCATGGAGTCGAGTTGCAGACTCCAATCTGGACTACGATAGGCTTTTTGAGATTCGCATCACATCGCTGTGTAGCTGCCCTCTGTACCTACCATTGTAGCACGTGTGTAGCCCTGGTCGTAAGGGCCATGATGACTTGACGTCGTCCCCGCCTTCCTCCAGTTTGTCACTGGCAGTATCCTTAGAGTTCCCGGCTTAACCCGCTGGTAACTAAGGACAAGGGTTGCGCTCGTTGCGGGACTTAACCCAACATCTCACGACACGAGCTGACGACAGCCATGCAGCACCTGTATTCTAATTCCCGAAGGCACTCCCGCATCTCTGCAGGATTCTAGATATGTCAAGACCAGGTAAGGTTCTTCGCGTTGCATCGAATTAAACCACATGCTCCACCGCTTGTGCGGGCCCCCGTCAATTCATTTGAGTTTTAACCTTGCGGCCGTACTCCCCAGGCGGTCTACTTATTGCGTTAGCTGCGTCACTAAGTCCTCAAGGGACCCAACGACTAGTAGACATCGTTTACGGCGTGGACTACCAGGGTATCTAATCCTGTTTGCTACCCACGCTTTCGAGCCTCAGTGTCAGTATGATGCCAGGAAGCTGCCTTCGCCATCGGTATTCCTTCAGATCTCTACGCATTTCACCGCTACACCTGAAATTCTACTTCCCTCTCACCTACTCTAGCCTAACAGTTTCAGATGCAGTTCCCAGGTTAAGCCCGGGGATTTCACATCTGACTTATCAAGCCACCTACGCTCGCTTTACGCCCAGTAATTCCGATTAACGCTTGCACCCTCTGTATTACCGCGGCTGCTGGCACAGAGTTAGCCGGTGCTTATTCTGCAGCTAATGTCATCGTCCGTGGGTATTAACCACGGAGTCTTCTTCACTGCTTAAAGTGCTTTACAACCAAAAGGCCTTCTTCACACACGCGGCATGGCTGGATCAGGGTTTCCCCCATTGTCCAATATTCCCCACTGCTGCCTCCCGTAGGAGTCCGGGCCGTGTCTCAGTCCCGGTGTGGCTGATCATCCTCTCAGACCAGCTACAGATCGTCGCCATGGTAGGCTTTTACCCCACCATCTAGCTAATCCGACTTAGGCTCATCTAATAGCGAGAGCAACAAGTTGCCCCCTTTCTCCCGTAGGACGTATGCGGTATTAATTCGAGTTTCCCCGAGCTATCCCCCACTACTAGGTAGATTCCTAAGTATTACTCACCCGTCCGCCGCTCGACGCCTAGGAGCAAGCTCCTATCGTTTCCGCTCGACTTGCATGTGTTAAGCCTGCCGCCAGCGTTCAATCTGAGCCATGATCAAACTCTTCAGTTTAATCTTGCTATGAAGCTCTTTAAAGAAGCTTCTAAACTTGGCTCATCTAATCTGGCAAAATCGCTAAAAATTATGTTCGTAATGAATTAACTTTGAGTTTTTCTGCTGTCTTAAATGATAATTTTTATAGTTAATAATCTTTCCGAAAAGAAAAGATAGTCAACTTTATTTTTTAGCATTCTGAATCAGCAAAAATCCACACAAGTTGTTCTTTAGTTATGCTTTTAAATAATGTCTGACACTGTCGTCCAGTGCTAGTTTTTTCAAACTAAATAACCAAGCCAATGTGGCTTATCCTATTTAGCGAGCTGACCATCATATCAT
>NZ_JBQSVH010000036.1:0-5097 GCF_052376135.1 Psychrobacter sp. AOP7-C1-14
GCTTATCCATGAGCCACTGAGCAGATCGTTTAAAAAATTCTCCTTCTTGGCTTTTTCCCCAGCCTTCCCATTCAGGACTGGCGGTTATTAAATACTCGATACATAGCACCGCATCAGAGCGTCTTTTTTCAGGGAGCCGGTCTTTTATTGCCTGTTTGACGGCTTCAGGGGTAGCAACGCTATGATAATTTTTAGGGGTGAGGTTGGGGTCAGTATTGGGCGTTTCTATCGTTCGGTAGCTGTGTGCAAGACTGCCACCAATGTTGCCCATCGTCTTCAATTTCGCCGTCCTCAAAATTGCATAGTTCATTGCCACTTTTTCCTGATAATTAGGTGTTATTTCACTAAAGTGTACTTACTACACCATAATTTCACCCGTTACGAAAGCGTAATTTTTACGGCAAAAGGCAGTAAAAAAGGGCTGTTTTTCACTGTTTTTCAACTTGGCTGTTTACAGATTGTAAACGCATTTTTTCTTTTTAAATCAATACCTAAGAGCGATTTTGTTTGCACTTTGTATACACCTGAATTTCAATAAACCTAACAATATCAGCTATTTGGCAGTCCCTTTAGGGTGCGTAAGGTGTAGTCATTAAATTAGGTAAAAAATGACGGGTCTTTTATCTGTCGTAAAATCTGCTACAAAAAAGGGCTTATAAGAGCGTTACTTCTCGTTTTTCACTGGCATAATCTTAGGCTGGTACAAACAACTTATTCACCTAAAAAAATTATCTGTCGCTACAGATAATTCTAGTAACGGAGTGATTTATGAGCATGATCGGTGTATCAGTAGCTAGCAGTAAAAGCCTTCAGCTTGAAGCTACCCAAGAAGCCTACGATAGAGCTATCGTAAAGCTTAATTTGCTTTTGATTGACGATAAGACGCATGAGAAAGCCGTTAGGACAAAGCTGTTTGAAGTCATGGATGAAAGGAATGAGCTAGGAGATTATTCGACTTCTGAGCTGTATATTATGCAAAAAAGCATTGAAGAGATGGTTTATGACTTTCTTACTGGGTTGAACGAGCAGGCTGTCGTTGTCTAGATTAGTAAGGAGCACAGAATGACAAATCGATTTATGTGGCTGTACTTATCGCTTATATTAGGAGTACATATATAAGCGATAAGTAATACTATGAGTACGACTAATTATAATATTCGTCTTGATCAAGAATTAAAAGAAAAGGCGTTTTCGGTGCTTGAGGGCTATGGTTTAACACCTTCTCAGGCGATTAAGTTATTTTTGAATCAAGTGGCAGAAACCAATAGCGTACCGCTGTCTTTTGATTACCAGGCAATACTTAGCACTAATACACTAAAAAAATCTAGCGGCAACCATCGTAGCCAAAATAAAGATTAAACCACAAACCCCAATTGCTCGTAGAAAGAATCTTTTATCATCCATGATCAAACCCCTAATGTTTGTTTTAGTACATATACACCTTACTCCTTTCTTACTGTAAGAGTCTCGAATTATGTAACACGTGTACACTGATATGCCAAATGATTAGAGAAAAGTCGGTTTAGAGTGGTTCCTTAATAAAAGTCTAAATAGGGTAGTCTTTTAATCGTTTAGAGGTGTAATAGACTGGTTCCACTAGGGTATACCATAATTTCGCACTGAAACTGCCAGAGTACTATCGTGGAATCTGATACGCTAAAACCTAACTTGTATCGATATAATTTAATCCAAAACCTTAAAAAAATCAGTATTTAACTCTAAATTTAACTCTAATGACTCCTGATCCGTTTGTGCGGCAACGATAATACCTTCGCCAAATACAAACAAAGTGTCAGATTTCTGCTTAGCATTTTCCGCACTTATCTGTTCAAAATTATCAAGTAGCCATTTCCTAACCTCAGTTTTATGCTGCTTGGCTATTAAATGAGGTGAAGACTGTTTATCTGAATACTCTGCGCAAGCGTTGATAAACATACAACCATAAAAATCCTCTGATAACGTCCAGTTCTTGAGGAAGTTTAAGTAGCAAGTGGCAACATCTGCTACTTTCTCAATCTCAAAATCATCAAAGTCATTTTCTAATTGAGTCATAAACATCTGATGACGATATTTAAGCGCCTCCTCAATCAAGCCTTCTTTACTACCAAAATGAGCATACAAAGTCCGCTTGGTAGTCCCTGATCGCTTTGCTAGAAGCTCTACTCCACTGTCGTGAAAGCCTTGCTTATAAAAGAGCTCATAACTTTTTTGTAGAATAGTATCTCGCAATTCCATTGGTTCTGCTCCTGTTATTTTTATGCAGTGAATAACAATAATAGTATTTTTATATACTGTTCGGTATACTTGGAATGTATACCGAACAGTATATTTGTAATTATACCTTTTTATTTTTTATTTATGATAGGAGTAAGTATGCATTCATTCTTTAATTGGCATAAGTTAAGCGGTCAAGTCAACGAATGTCCGAAGAGATTACCTTCATCGATGATAGCAGTGGCTTGGCTAGGTGGCACCATTGCCACTGCAACGCTTGCTATATTAGGAAGCTCAATAGAACTTATTATGATTTTAGGATCGTTTGGCGCAAGTTGTTTACTAATATTTGCCTATCCTACTAGCCCTTTTGCCCAGCCGAGAAATGTTATAGGTGGGCATGTTATTGCGACTTTTACAGGACTGGTATTCATGACGTTATTTGGTATTCACTGGTGGAGTATGGCAACTGCTGTTGGCACTGCCATTGCGCTAATGCTGATATTTAGAATGCCTCATCCGCCTGCTGGGTCTAACCCTTTAATAGTTATGCTAGGTGCAGTAAATTGGAGTTTTTTGATAACACCCACTCTAATCGGTTCAATCGTTTTGGTAATGGTAGCGCTGATTTATAACAATTTGGGTAAAGGTAAACAGTATCCGACTTATTGGTGGTGAATTACCTGAACCGCATCGGGATTGTCTGGGACTTAACACTCTGAGAGTTAGTCTATAGTTCAATGCCTGTATACCGCGCCGATCACGAATAGAATATGTATGGCAAGTACACCATGAAGTACACTGCGGCTATTTCAGCGAGTTAAAACTTTGATACCAATAGCTTACAGCCAAAGATTCAAGTCCTCACTAGGGAACCGAACCCATCTAACACACTCATAAGACCTAGTATTCAAGATACTCTCTGATGGGACGTTTATTAAACTGTGTAGGGTCTTTTTTAAGGCGGTTAACCATTTCAAACTCCCATTCTTGCTGTGACTGCCCAGCTGGGCTAGTTGGGCTTACTAAATGATTGTATTCCGCCATAAAAGCAGGGTTACGAGCAATTCGCCCTAGCTGCTTATCATTCAATCCATCGACCGTAAACATATCTCCTGTACTAACGTCGCGCTCCTTATTAACTACATCCGTCTTAGCTTTTGGCTTTTCATAAACAGTAAAACTAAATCCTGCAATTTTGCGACCTTTTTTCTTTTGAGTGTAACTAACATTGAGATCTGATTTTTCGTTTATCTCTTCAACAGCAAGGTTTAAGACCCTTTTTTTGAAGTTGCTCATAGTTTGATATTCATCATCTTCAACTCCAAGCTGACCTCTAAATTTCTCCAATTCAAAAACAGGTGTTTTTTTGGCTTGCTTCCATTGAACCAGCAGCTCATAGAGCCTTACTGAATAATTACTATCCATTTCAGCTGTTTGTTCTAGTAAATATTTAGTAAAAAACTCTTCAGCCCCATCAATCCGAGTAATTCCTTGTACTACAGCTGGAGTAAATACAACTTCAATCGCTCCTTCGTCATCTAAATATCTAACTTGGGATAACCAACGAGATTTAACTAACTTACCTTCATCATCAACATAGCTAAAGCGTCTGTTAAATAGCGTATCTTCAGCGTCCTTCATCATTAGATAACCGTTTTGGCGAGTGGTATTAAAAACTTCAGCATATCTTTTAGCATCAATACGAAGTGGTATCTCTGCACTCAACCCTGTACCAGTTTCTCTAGCGTCTACAACGGCTAACTGCACAATGCGTATTTCTGATAGTTTTAGATTTTGTAGTACGGTGTTTAGATAGTTGGTTTTCACCACTAAATTAGATTTAGACATAATAACCTTCATAATTGAATACTTATATTTAATTGTATCTTTGAATACTTTTTTATTCAAGTATTCAAATGGTAAGTAAACGTATTCGAATGGGTAAGTAAACGTATTCGAATGGGTAAGTAAACGTATTCGAATGGGTAAGTAAACGTATTCGAATGGAGGTTTCAGACCTTTAGTAGCAAGGGATACAGAGGGCTTAAAAGCATTTAAAAGCATTTAAAAGCATTAAAAGCATTTTTTTTATTTTTTACTAATGAAAAAGACAAAAGAAAAAAGCATTAGTTACCACAAAATATTTGGATTTTTTATGCCTTCTTGGATCAGATGATTGATCAACTCTTTCTTTCTAGTTTGTTCATCAATTTATTTTTTACCTTAGTAATAAGCTATAGAAACCGCTCTATCTGTCTATAGGATTAGATTTAATAGCATTAAATATCTATTTTGATAGATACCTAGCCCTTTCATATTTAACCCTCTCTACAGCGATTCTACGGCTTTCTAGCTGCATTGCCTCATTTACTCTAGCAATTTCCTCTTGATTTAACCCTTCAGTCGCCAGTAAGTAAGGCTCAACACGTTTTTTAAGGGTGTCATAGCTCGCTTCCGCAACGCTTTTATCCAATCTAGCTTTCTCATAGTCCATTAGGATGCTGTTAGCAGCCTTCACAGTCGGTTCTATTTGCTCAATAACGGCTGCTGTGACCTTTTCCCTATACCGAGCCTTGCTTTCAAACATTTCAGGCTTAGGTGATACGGTTTCGATACTAAAATCTCTCGCGTGATTGATGTCATGGTAATACTCCTTGATGCTGGTATGCTTGGCTTTAGAGCCTTCTTTACCCCTCGTTAACCCTAAATCAGCGACCGTATTGGCAAAATCGGTTTGCATCTTGTTTAATTTAGCCCTTCCACCTAGAAAATCCTTACAGTTGAGCTTACCTCTTTGGTCAATAGGAACTACATAAGCGACTAGGTGCGGTGTGCTTATGTCCCGATGAATACTCATACTCGCAATGTTTTCTTCCCCAT
>NZ_JBQSVH010000037.1:0-4716 GCF_052376135.1 Psychrobacter sp. AOP7-C1-14
TTTATACTAGAGATTTATTTTTGCCCAGTGTTAGGGTGTCATAGTCTCTCATTAAGAATAGAGCGATGCAGGCGGCTAGCATTGGCCATGCGGCAAAAAATAACAGGTTGTCAAAAGGCGTTAGGTAAAGACCAAAAGATGCAAAAGTAGAGCCAGCGTGTAGCAATAAGATAATGCCATATGTCCATTTTTTGAATAGACCCATTACAAATGAGAATATAAGAATGATTTGTAAGCTACCAATCAGGTAAACAATAGTGATACCCAAGTTCTCTAGTGCATAGAATTTAGCAAACACATTGGCAGCATGTTCAGGATTTACGAATTTATCGATTGTCCAGAAAAAGAATACAATGAAAACACCAAGGCGAAGAAGTAATAATGAAAGTGGTAAATTTTTTGGCATAAGTTATCTCTTTTTGAGAAAAAGTAAAAGTGAATTGGAACAAATTAAGCAAATAAAACGGGCATGATGGCACCGGACTATCAGCTAATAAACACAGGTAAAATATGAACAATATTGAGTGGTTACTCAAAAATAAACAAAGGCTTACCACCAAATGTGCTAAAAACGCATTGTAGTATTTATTGAATAACTGTTCAAGTTGATTATATCCATATTCTGGCAATTATAGAGCTGGGTTACTTTCTCTAACTAAACCAGCAATGTTAGGTTAAAGAATCTTGATTTGCGTACGTTTGTTTAAGTCTGTCGACATATTTAACCTTTGTTTCCCGATATACAGATTTGTCTAACTTGCTCAAATACAAAAAGCCCTTTATAGAACGTAAATTCTATAAAGGGCTTTTGACTGGATGCTTATAACACTATAGTAAAGCTGACGGCAGTAAAATAAGTCTCTACCACATCAAATCATCTGGAATTACATAAGCGGCATACGGATCGTCTTCTGCCAATGCTTCCTCAGCAGTGTCATTGGATACAACCATAAAGCCTTCCATTTTTGAATCAATACGATCAGCTAATGGACGAGGCAATAGTGCATAGCTTTCTTCTAAACGTGCGATGACCACGTGACCTGCCACGATTTGATCATACAGTTTCTGAGTGATAGCAATTTTCTTTACTTTTGAATCATCAACAAACTGATAGCTAACTTCACCTTCTGTCTCAGTAATTTGATGCTGTTTAATCATTTGGATGATATTGGCCTTTAATGCCTTTTCTTCCAACACTCGCTGTTTTTCTTGATTAAGCTTCTGATCCTTTTCTAGCTTTTGTGCTTGCGCCTCTGCTAGTGCTTTCTTGACTTCGGCGCTTTCTGAATCACCAGTACGCTTGGCATGTTGCGTTTGCTTACTGATCTTCTTAGCCTTTTTACTATCAACCAAGCCAGCCTTTAATAATTGAGCCTGTAGGGCGTTTTTTGCCATAATCCAATCACCTAAATAATGATACCGAAATCATAAATACTAAAAATACATTGTATCAAACTTTGCTAACGCATGTGGTTAGACGATGATAAGACTTCAATACGCAGTTGGTTGTTAGTTTGCGATGAGCTATAAATCATACGGAGAGTAACAAATTGCAATTATTGCAAAGGCGGCTTACACATTGCTGGATGAAGCCATTTAAATTGGTTATTATCAAATGAAAGGATAAACTTATCATTACCTTATAAATAAGTTCTTATAAGGTAATGATAATAAAATGAATGAAAGCTATTCTAGCCAGAAATATAGCTTAGTCAGAACTAGCAAGCTGTATAGGATTAAATAATTAAATTTAAGGATAGATTATGACAACATCACAGCACATTTTAGCCTGTATTGACGGCTCGGCAGTGACTGAATCGGTTTGTGACTATGCAGCATGGTATGCCAGCAAGTTAAACGTACCGGTTGGATTGTTGCATGTCAGTGACATACCTGCATCGACCAGACGAGATTTGTCAGGTGCCATAGGCATAAATAGCCGTCAGTTTTTATTAGAAGAGTTATCTCAGTTGGATGAACAACGAGCAAAAGTCGTCAACAGTTATAGTAATGCGTTGGTACAAGATGCAAAAAGCCATATTCAAAGCAGTTTCGCTGACGTGAATGTTCGTGTTTATCAACGCCATGGCAAGCTGCTTCCTAGTATTGAGCACTTCAAAGAAGAAAATCGTGCGATTGTAATGGGCCGCCGCGGAGAGGATCATAAGAACAGTCGGATCAATATTGGTAGCCAGATCGAGACGGTCGCTCGTGGATCAGATATTCCCATATTGATTTGCTCAGAGAAATTTGAAGAGCCAAGCTCTTATATGATTGCCTTTGATGGTAGCAAAACCTCTATTAAAGCAGCACGAATGGCGTCAAAAAGCCCGTTATTAAAAGGTCTAAAAGGTCATATCGTGATGGTAGGCAATCATAATGACGCCGCCAAGCAAAGTATGAGCGCCGCCGCTGCACAGTTAGAAGATGCTGGGTTTATCGTTGAAGCACATCATCTATCTGCTTCTGATGCGGTAGATGGATTATTAAAGTTCCAAGTAGAAAACAATATTGACATTATGGTCGTGGGTGCATACGGACATTCAAAATGGCAACAACTGTTTCTCGGTAGTACCACGACAGAAATTATCGCTAGCACGTTATCTCCCGTTATTCTGGTACGTTAGTACATTAATACGTCAAGACTATTTATAGATTTAGATCTCATGAATTTAAAGATTACTACCTTCAAAATCACTACCTTAATCACAAACGTCAATGTCGTAACCGGTAAACGGTGATAATAGTACGAACTATAATAATGGCAATACCATTTAACCGCTTTGGAATATTTTATGCTCATTAATGCAGATTTTTCACAACGTGCTTCATTAACTCCTGAAGCACATCAATGGATTAAGTCACCACAAAACGGCGTGGAGCGTGTCATGCTTGACCGTATAGGGGCGGAGAAGGCTCGCGCTACCAGTCTGGTATGTTATGCGCCAAACTCTTACTTTCCGCATCATCTACATCCAGACGGTGAAGAGATTTTAGTATTGTCAGGCACTTTTTCTGCAGATGATACTCATTATCCGGCAGGTTGGTATTTACGTAATCCACCGTCTTCTGGTCATAGACCTTATAGTGACGAAGGGGCTGTCATTTTTGTCAAGTTGCGGCAAATGTCATCTGATGAAACGCAGCACGTGGCTATTAACACTAATGATAATGCTAATTGGCAGCAACAAGATAACCGTACTATTTGTCCACTTTTCTATGATGAGGTAGAGCACGTTAGTCTACAGCGTATCGACGCAGGCGAGTTACTGTTTACTGAAACAGTCCATGGTGGTGCAGAAATACTAGTCATAGCAGGCGAGCTAATAGAAGGTGAGCAAGTATGTCGACAGGATAGTTGGATACGCCTACCGATAGATGCAAACGTATCAATCAAAGCAGGTGAGAAAGGCGCAACGATATACCTAAAAACTGGTCACCTTAACAATATCATTGGTTTGGATGTTGAAGCTGATTGAATATCATCTATTAAGTGTGCAGACTAACTATACAAAAATTTTTGATAAGTACAACTTTGTAAATAGAATAATGAATCATCTTTTTATAAAATTAAGACTTCATTAAGAACGATCGTTCTTAATGAAGTCTATAATAGAAAAGATACCGAGTATCTTCTTTTCTACCTACCTTCGAAAAACACAAATCTTTCAAAAAACTTCTTCTAAGAAATTAGTCTAAGTAATAAGAGTGCTCTAAAGTGGCACTCTTGGCTAGTCTTTTCTTTGTATTACAAAAGCCTAATATGCTTTTATGAAATAAATGAGGATACATATCATTTTTTATTACCTATTGTTAAGAAAATCTTAACTTATAAAAGGTGATTATTACAGATCTATACCTTCGTAGTGCCTACGTATGTCCTTGATTATAGATTGCTTCTATGGTCTAAATTGAGAATATTCGACCCTTGGATATGCACAGTATATTTGCGAGATAGGATGTATTTTACAATTAAATAAAGAAACTATGTTGACCTATAAACTTAGCGTATTATTATAAAAGTAATCATACAAAACATATTCAAGGCTAGACGCTCGATATTTAGAGGTTCCCTAGCAAGATACATGTATTTGCATATTCATAAATAAGTAACAAAAGTTATATAAATAGTTTATAAATTGAATTTTTGTTGATAGTATGTATCTTGAGGTGAAGGTAACACCCATATTGCACTACTACTGTAATTTGATCTTTATATTCTTACAGTTGAATGTTTTTAGACTATTAAGTTGTATTTCATTGGAAAAACCTATAATAATTTTCTTAAAAAAGGGTTTGTAAGTCATCACGAGAAAATGGATTTTCTTTATGTAGATCAACTGATAATTAAGGATGAGATTTTATGATTTTCGAAACCATGCTGTTAACTATTAGAAAAAATAGTTCAGTGGGTGTGGAGTGTTCTGTAAGTGTAGGTCAGGTATTTTATGACCATGCTATAAATATGTTATGTATGTCTACCAACGATAATAAATATAGTTGTTGTAATAAAAACTATATATTTCCCCTTCGTGCCAATAGTTGTTCGCAACTAAAACCTCCCAAGAAAAAAACTATCTCATCTAAAATTAATGACCGATCAATTGCTAAGAATCATCGGTATCGAAGACTATTGCCATTTTTAATATTATTTTCATAAATTTCACTTATTTTGGGTTATTGAACCCGCTTTTTTGGAGTAAATATTATGCGTAT
>NZ_JBQSVH010000038.1:0-2235 GCF_052376135.1 Psychrobacter sp. AOP7-C1-14
AGATAAAGCCCCCTTCGATATAAGTCGAAGGGGGCTTTTCTTCGTCTGCGGAAAAACGCTATGTGATATTATTGATAACTACTTTTATATTTAGGAGCATGTTATGGGCGTTTCTCTCTATTATACTGCTGAGCGTACGACGCTTTTGACTGAGCAGGAGCAAGAAGCTATTACGCTCATCGTTGATAAATATAATGATCGCTTCGAGCATGCAGAAGACGCGGAGTCTTTTGATCTTTATGCTTATGATGATAGTGAGTCAGAAGTAATATTAGCAGGTGCTACAAAGATGCCTGTTAGCGTAGATGTAGATGTTCTGATGTATAGCATCAACCATTGGTTAGAGTGTTTGACTGAGATTCGTCTCGTAGTCGCTGAGGCAGAATGGCACGTTCATCTAGATGACAGCGATGCGGTATGGGTAGATAATAGGTGGCAGATGGAAGAATAAGTCTTCATTACTATTAGCAGTTGTATAATGATTAGTTGCTAATTATTGCTCACAGAGAAGAGCCCTCAAACGAAAATTAGGTTTGAGGGTTTTTTATGAGTGTTTGATTCAGTTTTCTTATCCTTATTATTATCTGTATAGACAGTTCAAGCATTATAAATATATCTATAGTATGAATATATTACTTACTATGTATTCAAAATGATTTGACTTCTATCATTATAGCTGATAATTTTAAACTGTACTTTTATTAAAGGTGTGTAAAAAAGATATCGAAAACTTGTAGACTATGTAATCTAGGATAGATCAAATTGTTTACTTGCAATGCCTTACTCCTATTCTCACAATTATCAAAAGGAATTGATAATGAAGTTAGCTCCTCTTTTTTCAATTGGTGCTTTAGCCGCTATTTCTCTTCTTGGCTGTTCTAACCAATCTGCTGATGCGACAGATGGGTCATCAGCCACTTCTCAAGAAACAACTGTGCTACGATTCTCACATTTCTGGCCAGCAACCTCATCTATTAGCAAAGAGGTCTTCGAACCTTGGGCAGAACAGATAGAAACAGATTCTGATGGTCGCCTAAAAGTAGAATTATATCCTTCAGCTGGTCTTGCCAAAGCAGATGTTACCTATGAATCTGCTGCAAAAGGTACGATTGATATTGGTTCACAAGCACATGGCTATACTAATGGTCGTTTCCCTTTGACTCAGATTACTGAACTTCCGGGTTTATCAAATTCAGCAACGCAAATGGGTTGTATGCTACAGACTCTCTATGACGACGGTACTTTGGCTAGTGAATACGAAGACTCGCATCTATTATTTATGTACGGTGCTGGACCTGGTGCGCTGCATACAACCGACAAATTGATACGCACACCTGAAGACATGAAAGGCATGCGTATCCGTCGTCCTTCTGCTGTGGCAGGTGATATTATCGAAAGTGCTGGTGCTTCGCCAGTAGGCCTACCTGCTAATGATATGTATACATCGTTACAGCGTGGCGTTGTGGATGGCTTGAGCTTCCCTTGGGAAGCAGTAACGGCTTTCAAAATTGATGAGATCACTAAGTATCATACTAATATTCCTTTCTATAGTTCAGCGCTTATGGTCACGATGAATAAGGATAAGTACGATAATTTACCTGATGATTTGAAGAAAGTTCTGGATGAAAACTCGGGCATGGCACTAGCCAATAAAGTTGGTGAGGTATTTGATAAACATGACCAGATGGCAATGCAAGCTGCTAAAGATAAAGGTGATGAAATTATCGATATTCCTGACCCATTAAATGATCCAAGTTGGAAAGGTCCGCTCGAAAAAGGAACCCAAAAGTATCTGAAGGACGTTAATGCTTTAGGTTTGGATGCAGACAGCGTTTATGAAAAAGCAAAAGCTGCTAGTGCTGCCTGTAAGGTCTAACCTATTGGAGGTGTCACATGGCATTCTTAGTCAAACTCAGCGTCTTAATCTCTAGATTATGTCAGTTTATCGGCGGGGTGAGTCTCATCATCATCGTTCTTACCACTATGCTCGATGTCAGCGCACGATACATATTCAAACTCACCGGTGGTGAGTTTGGCTTTACCGTCAAAGGTAGTGTAGAGATCGTCTCTTACTTTATGCTATTTGCATTACTTGCCGCCTTTGCTGCTTTCGTTGAACGCTCACAAATCATCGTCGATGTTTTTACCCAAAAAATGCCACAGTCTATCAAAGGCTACCTCATGGGCATCTTTATGATGGGCTTCTTTGTCATCGGCATCGTATTCTCATGGGGG
>NZ_JBQSVH010000039.1:0-2033 GCF_052376135.1 Psychrobacter sp. AOP7-C1-14
GTTTGATCACGTTATAACTTGGATAGCCTAGCTCGATTTTATAATCATCGCGTCCACGCTCAGCTTTTACCTTAATCTTACGATCACCATTTTTATATTTAACGTCTTTGACACGGTATCCCATGCTACGAACTTTACTAGCAGCTCGTTGCTCGACAACGGAGACATAGCTACCTTTATCTTTCTTTTTGTCTTTGTGCTTTTTATGTCCTTTCTTATCCTTATGAACATGTTCGTAAAGGTCGTCGTAGCCATTATAGCCGCTCGGTGTTGTCACACAGCCTGTTATCACTGCCAATAAAGCTGCGATTATGCTGCCAGTCGTTACCGTTTTTAATGTTGAAAATGATAAATTTTTCATAATGATTTCCTAATAGTATTTCGTACCTTTCTAAACCACGTTTAGTATTAATCTTTAAAATGCCACGCCTGTTTTTTCAAAACTATTATTTTAAATACGATAATCCATAGACATAACTTTGTTTATAGCATGGTGTTTGATGGTTGGATAAGATGTAAAGACAAAAGTTTTAGGCACAGTTGTCTTGATATAGAAGCGTTTTATTATCTTCGTGATGTCGTACCTTATAATGATATTAAATAGGCGTTACATATTAAAACGCTATTACTTCGACATCTGATTAGATCCCAACTGATAGATACTTTGGGCAGAATATTCTTCGAAATATCTCCTTACATTATTCATAATAGAGTATAAAACCTTGCGTTAGATGTCGTTTACGTTAAGAAGTTGTAAATGAGTACAAACGTCAGAGAGTAATCATTAGCTCAAAGACCAGCTGTCGAGTGATGGCAGATATAAGTAACCAGTTCATAAAATACTCAAATAACAATGAGGAAAAAAATGCCGCTCAAACTCATTTTGTTTTCAGGATTTGCAGGTGTCACGGTATTTATAGGTGGACTACTAGCAAACATGTTTGACCACCATATTAAAGACAGTCCAGTTAAGTCACAGTTGGTTCATACATTAATGTCTTTTGGTGCAGGTATCATTTTGTCTGCACTAGCATTGGTATTGGTACCCAAAGGGATGGATGAACTGGGTATTTGGGGAGTGATGGGATCATTTTCATTGGGTGCTATCTTGTTTATGCTAATAGATCGAAAGCTAGCATCAGCAGGTAGTCAGCAAGCAACTTTGCTTGCGATGATGATGGATTTTGTGCCAGAGTCTATTGCTTTGGGTGCTGTGTTTGCTATCGAACCACAAATGGCCTTATTGTTGGCAGTTTTTATTGGTTTACAAAACCTACCTGAATCTTTTAATTCGTTTCGCGACTTAGTACGCAGCGGTTTTAGTGTGCGAAAGACACTAGTTATATTTTTTGGATTGAGCTTTTTTGGGGTTATATCTGCATTAATCGGACATTTTTTTCTCAGTCAGCATCCTGATACTACTGCGTATCTGATGACGTTTGCGAGTGGAGGAATCTTGTATTTATTGATACAAGACATTATTCCTGAGAGTAAGCTTGACAATAATTATTTGCCATCACTGGGTGCATCATTAGGTTTTTTGGTAGGTATTATGGGTGAAATGATTATTTAGAAATCTAAAAGAAAGGTGAGTTGCTCCATTATTTAAACGTGTGTAAGCATATGCTTACACGCAATGACGTTTACGCGACTTAACATAGAAGTGAGAGTTAGGCATTATAGTTACACGGCATTAGGGAATGTGACTCAAGGATTGAGTTGACCGCATTAAGGATAATGATTCGATAGCTAGCGTCAGGATGACAATAGCGATTGAAGTAAGGACACATAACCTTTGCTGATAGCAACAGTTAATACTGAAGCTATAGTGAAAAGGGCAGGATGCCCAGTATCACAATATACTGAATATTTGTGCAAGGATGCATGAAAAGCAGTCGTGATAGGTAACATGGATGGTTAACAATAAAACCGCATAACAATTAATTGCTATGCGGTTTTATCGTGTCTGGAAGATGGTAACTTACTTACTGTCTCTGACAGTTCATTGCTAAAATATAAATTTAATATTAAAA
>NZ_JBQSVH010000040.1:0-1546 GCF_052376135.1 Psychrobacter sp. AOP7-C1-14
ATAGCCTTGCACTAGTTAGCACTATTTTTCTCACCATGAATGTGATCGGCTGTCAAACTCTTGACGGTAAATCTATCGAGGCTAACTCTACAAACGTTACCAATGAAAACCAAATACGCTGGAGTAAAAACGGCCAAGTCTTTCAAATACCTGATGACATGGCGCTTGGTGAAAATAAAAGTAGAGTAGTATTTTTTAGAGATTCAGCTGATATTAGAAAACATATTCCCATTCATATCGGAATTGGTTCAGAGAAGATGTTTCATACAAGTTTAAAAGATGGGTATTACTCAGACGTCGTGGTTTGTAGTGGTCCGCAAACTATCAATAGCGCTAGTATCCTAAATACTAATGAAGATGTTGTATCCCATTCAGAAAAATATAACTTTGCTCCGAAAAAAACAACCTATATCAAAGTTAGTTTGTCACCAACGAATCAATCAGTTATTCAGCAAATAGACGCTAACGAAGCTATTCCACAGCTAGAAAATATCGTACGTCAGTCCTATCAAATTAGCCGTGTATCTATGACATGCAATGTCAAACCTAAACCTAAACTTATTGAAGAACCAGTAGTACAAGTTGATATTGATCAAGTCGAGAACGAGAAGAGAACAGAGTATGTGGTCAATTTTAACTTTGATACGAATGTTGTCGCCAATAACGACTATTCAAAGTTTGAAGGTTTAGCTCGCTTTATTGAGTCATATCCTGAAAATAACGTTATTTTAGAAGGCCATACGGATAGTAAGGGATCTTCTGAATACAACCTTAAATTGTCTCAGTCACGTGCAGAAAGAGTTAAGAATATTCTTGTAGATAGTTATGGTGTAGATGATTATAGATTGAGAACGGTTGGTTACGGTGAAACAAGACCTATAGATACTAATGATACAGAGTTGGGAAGATTGAATAATCGTAGAGTAATGGCAGTGATTAATCCATAAGCTTACTGAAACAAAATATTATTAATTAATAAGGAAATTAACAATGACTACTATTACTGTCAAATCATATGATCAAGCTAAAAATATTACAGAGCAAGCTGTAGTCGTTAACAACGGTCAGCCTGCTATTATTCAAGCTACAGAAAAAGTTAATTATGAACTTTTAGATGAATCTACTGGGCGTGCACCGCATCACGTTATAACAAAGCGTGTAGATAATAATTTACAGCTCTCGTTCGATGAAGATATTGAGAACCCAGATTTAGTTATCGAAGGATTTTACGACACTGCCAACAGTGAACTGATTGGATTGGCTGAGGATGGTAATTATTACTACTACATCCCAAATTCGGGTGAGTATGCAGATTATCTAACAGCAATGCCCGAAGGCGCGATTACAGGGCATGCATTAGGAGGAGCCTCAAGTGCCACTCCTTGGTGGGTAGGTGCCAGTGAAGTAGATGGTTTCAAAGTAATGCCTTGGCTAGTGGGCTTAGGAGCTATCGGTGCAGGCTTGGCAGTCGCAAAAGATTTAGACTCAGATGATAGTCAAGATGGTGCAGATGGACAAAGTGGTCTTTCAGCCTATGAAGTGTGGA
>NZ_JBQSVH010000041.1:0-1473 GCF_052376135.1 Psychrobacter sp. AOP7-C1-14
CTCTATGAGAGTGCTATTGACGCTGTTGAGTATGGCAAAGTCACTCAAGACTTAAGACTCTCTATGATGCCTATCTATACCATCAGCGCTTTTTTAAGTATCTTACTAGCCATTCGCTCATTGATCGAATCCATCAACATCTTTAAAACAGGCGAATTCTTTGACGCCGAGGAGACAGGCGCATGAGCCCAGAAATTATCGGTGCGATTGGCCTAGTTGTCATGATCCTGCTTGTCATTTTACGAGTACCCGTTGCACTTGCCATGTTAGGTGTCGGTTTAGTAGGCTTCGGTGCGGTTACAGCGCCTAGCGGTGCACTACAAATGCTTAAAGACATTCCTGTTGATGTCTTAGCAAAGTATGACTTTAGTGCCATTCCTTTATTTATTCTTATGGGTGTATTTGCCACCCACTCAGGTATGGCGGGCAAACTCTTTGAAGCAACACGAACCATATTTGGCGGGGTAAGGGGTAGTCTTGGTATTGCAGGTATTGGCTCGTCCGGTATCTTTGCCTCTATCTCAGGCTCATCACTTGCGACTGCCTCTACCATGACCAAAGTCGCGTTACCGCAAATGGAGAAGTACGGTTATCAGCCAGGGTTTGCCTGTGGCATCTTAGCCGCTGGTGGTACGCTTGGTATTATGATTCCGCCCAGTATTGCCTTACTGGTCTATGCGATTTTAACCCAGCAGTCGGTAGGTGATATGTTCATCGCTGGCTTCTTGCCAGGTATGCTCGGTATGGTGATGTATTCCATCACGGTAATGATTATGGTGCGCTGGAAGCCGCACTTGGCACAGCGCGGTGAGAAAACCACTTGGAAAGCCAAGCTACTGTCGCTGACGGGCCTTATACCATTTAGTTTTATCTTTATCATCATTATCGCGGGTATCTTCTTTGGCTTATTCACGCCAACAGAAGGAGCAGCAGTAGGAGCCTTTGTCTCTTGGGCTTATGCCTTTGCTAAAGGTATGCGCTTAGATGGCCTCAAGCAATCGTTGATTGAGACGTTAGCACTCTCTGCAGTGGTGTTCTTTATGCTATTAGGCGCTGAAGCATTGGGATATTTTATCTCAGTCTCACGCCTGTCTTATTCATTGGCATCTTGGATCGGTGGGTTGGCTGTTAGTCCAATGATTGTCCTGATCTGTATCTTATTCATGTACTTCCTACTGGGACTGTTCATGGATGCGCTAGCAATGCTAGTAATCACGATTCCTGTGGTATATCCAATCATTCTAGCGTTAGGGTTCGATCCAGTATGGTTTGGCATTATTGCGGTATTGACGGTAGAGCTTGGTTTGATCACGCCGCCGATGGGTATGAATATTTTTGTGATTAAGGCGATGGCGCCGCACATTAAGCTGAGCGATATGTTCCGCGGGGTGGCTCCATTCATTGTCTCTGATGTGATTCGTTTGGTTGTCCTGGTGATGTTCCCTGCTATATCGCTGGTGCTGTTGGGGTAGG
>NZ_JBQSVH010000042.1:0-1303 GCF_052376135.1 Psychrobacter sp. AOP7-C1-14
GAGCCCATCCCGAATTCTGTGTAACTGCAATTTAGATTAAATGCTTACTAACGCGCTCATCGAACATAATCATAAAACGATTAAGAGCAGACGTCCAGTTACGGATGGGCATCGACCACTTTTTAGAAGCCTGCTGAGTTGCTAGATAGACAACCTTAAACGCCGCCTTGTCTGATGGAAATATCTTACGCTTATTCACAGCTGTACGAATCACGCTATTTAATGATTCAATAGCATTGGTCGTATAAATGGCTTTTCTGATGTCTTTAGGATAACCAAAGAACACGGTTAAGCCCTCCCAATTATTACGCCAAGAAGTGACTACATGTGGGTATTTATCGCCCCAGGTGTCATCAAACTGCTCAAGGTTGGCCTCTGCCAGCTCAAGCGTATCAGCGCCATAAACCGCCTTTAAATCAGCAGCTACTTTTCTCCTATCTTTCCATGGTACAAACTTCATAGAGTAACGTACCATATGCACAATACATAGCTGAACCTGCGTGTTTGGATATACTGTATTAATTGCCTCACTAAAGCCTTTTAAGCCATCTACACAGGCAATAAGAATATCTTGCACCCCACGGTTTTGTAGTTCAGTGAGAACGCCTAGCCAGAACTTAGCCCCTTCATTCTCTGATACCCACATACCCAGCAGCTCTTTTTTGCCTTCAAGGTTGACGCCTAAAGCCAGATAGATGGCTTTATTAATGATTTGCTTGTCTTGCCGTATTTTAACGACAATACAGTCTAAATAAACGATAGGATATAAGCTACTTAGTGGACGGTTCTGCCAAGCGGTGATGTCATCCAAGATGTTGTCAGTGACTCTGGAAACCAAGCTGCTTGAGATGTCGACGTCGTAGATGTCTTTGATACTCTCAACAATCTCAGTAGTGGTTTGACCTTTGGCGTAAAACATGATGATTTTATCATCGAGCCCAGTGATACGGGTTTGGTGTTTGCCAACCAATGCAGGATCAAAGCTCCCTTCACGGTCTCTGGGGGTGGATATCTCAAGATCGCCTGTGTCACTGCGTACTGTCTTTTTAGTGTGACCGTTGCGCTTGTTTTGCTTATCCGCCTTTTCATGCTTAGGATAGCCTAGATGATCTTCCATCTCGGCTTCTAAGGCAGTGTCAATAAATGACTGCATGAGCTCTTTTTGAAATGCTTTGATGTCTTCGAAGCTTCCAACGTGTTTAGCCATTTGTTCGGCTAATTTCTTTAGTTCTGTTTCTTTTGTCATTGCTTATTCTCCTTTACATTGGATTATAAGCAGTTACACAGAGTTTGGGAAAGGCTC
>NZ_JBQSVH010000043.1:0-1136 GCF_052376135.1 Psychrobacter sp. AOP7-C1-14
CCAAAAAAAGAGGAAATACCCATGGCAAAGGCCAAGTTTGAACGTAACAAGCCACACGTCAACGTCGGAACCATCGGACACGTTGACCATGGTAAAACCACCCTTACCGCTGCAATCGCAACCGTAGCTGCAATCAAATCAGGCGGCGAAGCAAAAGACTATGCGTCTATTGACTCAGCACCAGAAGAAAAAGCACGTGGTATCACCATCAACACCTCACACGTAGAGTATGACACTGAAACTCGTCACTATGCACACGTAGATTGCCCAGGTCACGCCGATTATGTTAAAAACATGATCACTGGTGCCGCTCAAATGGACGGCGCAATCCTAGTAGTATCTGCAACTGACGGCCCAATGCCACAAACTCGTGAGCACATCTTGCTATCACGTCAGGTTGGCGTACCGTACATCATCGTATTCATGAACAAATGTGACATGGTAGATGACGAAGAACTACTAGAACTAGTAGAAATGGAAGTTCGTGAACTATTGAACGACTATGACTTCCCAGGCGACGACACCCCAATCGTTAAAGGTTCTGCTACTGAAGCCCTAAAAGGCTCAGAAGACAAATATGGCCAACCAGCGGTTGTAGAGCTTCTAGAAGTACTAGACACCTACATCCCAGAGCCAGAGCGTGACGTTGACAAATCGTTCCTAATGCCAATCGAAGACGTATTCTCAATCTCAGGTCGTGGTACTGTAGTAACAGGCCGTGTTGAATCTGGTATCGTTAAAGTTGGTGACGAGATCGAAATCGTTGGTATCCGTGACACTCAAAAAACCACCTGTACTGGTGTAGAGATGTTCCGTAAACTGCTTGACGAAGGTCGTGCAGGCGAAAACTGTGGCGTACTACTACGTGGTACTAAGCGTGAAGACGTACAACGTGGCCAAGTACTAGCTAAGCCAGGTTCAATCACTCCTCACACCAAGTTTGACGCTGAAGTATATGTATTGTCAAAAGAAGAGGGTGGTCGTCACACACCATTCCTAAACGGCTATCGTCCACAGTTCTACTTCCGTACTACTGACGTAACTGGCGCAATCCAATTACAAGACGGTACTGAAATGGTAATGCCTGGTGATAACGTTGAGATGGGCGTAGAGCTTATCCACCCAATCGCTATGGA
>NZ_JBQSVH010000044.1:0-1072 GCF_052376135.1 Psychrobacter sp. AOP7-C1-14
GTGATTTCATAACTTTCCCACTAAGATATCGAGTTGATGACTTGGTCGTTATATCCTGTGTATTGACCTCCACTAATAATTTACGAGGATTAGTAAACAATTGAAAGTCAATTTATGAGGTTTTAAGTCAAACACTTAAATTAAGCGACAGCAAATGACGTTTTACTATGTTTTTAAGCTTTTATAGACAAAACTGATGAAAATTCTATTTAGGGTGACTCAGGAATTAGCTAGAGTTTGTAGGCGAGCGGAGTGAATATAGAGATGGTCCAGGAGTAAAAGATGAAGTGAAAGTATCGTATTAGCAAAAGGGTAAAGCTCAGATTGATATTTTCTACTATATATTGCAAAGTTTTTTTTGCTCTGTGATATATCTCCATAAGTATCGAGCTGATATTATTCTGACGAATTTGCATAGATATCAATGTCTACACAGACTCATGCAGCACTTGCGATAGCATATGATAGCGACCAAATTAGGCTATGAAAATTTACTGGTATTTTTTGCTACTGTCTGTGCATATATGTTAAGTGATAAACTGCCTCGAATCACCAATGTTTACTATTTTGGGAATGAACCTCTGTTTAAGTCGCTACTAAATACTCTCTTAAAGGCTTAGTGCATCCATAAAAACTCAAAGAGTTAAGGGTAAAATATTTGATATCGTCTAACTCTTCGATCCTTTCATCATCATACCTATAAGTGAAGCATTGTTTGGTACCTTGAACAGTTTTTTTCAAATGTCAGGCTTCCTTGTGGTATTACTTTGATCTCAATTGATTCTTTATGACCATATACAATAGCCGATAAAGTTCTACTGTTTTCCCTCGTAAAAATATTGAGTAAGGCAATCTCGATAGAAAGTTGATTCACTATCTAATCAGCTTGAAACCCTAAGAAAATGGTGTGATCTTTAATTCCTATTTATTACAGCCCCTGAATATTTATATTGAATCTTGTTTATAAATAAATTTGATATTGGGTGAAATGGGCTTTGCAAAAAAATGTGTACAGTTGTATGGTGAAGTAACAACGTTATCAATACAAGGTAACCGATTTCGAATTGTATAT
>NZ_JBQSVH010000045.1:0-920 GCF_052376135.1 Psychrobacter sp. AOP7-C1-14
TATAGTCAGCTCAAAATAAAATTGTTATGGTTAGGGCAAACATCATAAAACAATTTGGATAAGTCGTTTTCCATCCAGCCTTGGCGTAGAAACTTCACCTGAGCCCATTTCTTTTCGATAGGGTTTAGGTCTGGGCTGTACGGCGGCAACCAAAGAATACGATGCCCGTGCCTGTTTAGTAGCTTTTGAATGCGTTTGCTCTTATGAAATCTGGCGTTATCCATCACAATCACGCATTTGGTTTTAAGACTTGGGATTAGGGTTTGTTTGCACCAGTTGTAGAATATGCTGCTGTTGATGTTTGTCTCAAAGTAATCAAGCGCAAACAGCATCTTTTCATATAGAGCACCAATAACGTTGGTTCGCTTTTTACCTTGCCAGTTGTAGCTATCGATACAAGGCTTACCAATCGGTGCATAACCATGAGAGCGAATGGTTTCAGCCTCAAAGCCGCTTTCGTCCATATATACAATGGGGTAGCCTTGCTGCTTAAAGTGCTCAAGCTTATTCTGATACGCCGCTCTTTTGATCGGACAGGCTTTTGGATGTTCTAAGGTCTTTTTTTTGACTGATACCTAGGCGCTTTAGGGCATGATGAATGCCTGTTTTACTACAGTTTAAACGACGTGCTCGCTCATACTGATAATCATCAGGATGTTCTTTGACATCATTGAGTAGCACGTCATCTGGTATTTTATAGGGTTTGGTTTGCCTGGTTGTTTTACTATGAACACGTCTCTTCCAGTTTTGTATGGTGGTTGGGCTGAGGTTATAGAATTTAGCTGCCTCGGCAAAGGTCATACCCTCGTCTAAGCTTTTTAGTACTTGTTTGCGGAAATCTAGTGAGTAAGTCATGGTCTTTATAATAACAATTGAATTTGTTAATTATTTTATAACATTTTTAAGTAGGATTGACTATA
>NZ_JBQSVH010000046.1:0-816 GCF_052376135.1 Psychrobacter sp. AOP7-C1-14
GTTCAACATTGTATCTTGGTGGTTTATGGTTGTATTTATAAACAACTGAAGATGTTTTATAACCTTGATTTGTTACAGATGCATATTGTTTCAGGACTATACTTTATAGTTTTTACTAAATAAGAAAATAGCAAGAGTTGATTTCATTTACCTAAATATATAAAGGTTAATTATGTACGAAATAAGACCAGAATCATTAAAGAATTTTATCGAAGATACTAATATTCAGTTACCAAGATTTCAAAGAAAACAAACTTGGGACGATAAGAAAAACTTCGAACTAGTCATCAGTATATTTAAAGAATATCCTATGGGTGTCAGTATATTAAATGTTGAAGATATCGATGGTGTTAAAACTAGGTGGCTACTAGATGGTAGACAGAGAAGGAATGCTCTGCAAAAGTTTTATGAAGATCCTGAGAATGTATATTTATGGGCAAAAAAATATCTTGGCTTAAAAACAAGTGATCAGCTACAAGATGTTGATGATAAGTTTTGGGACTCTATAAACGAGTATTTAGAAGACGATGAAATCGACGAAGAAATTAGCACTTTAGATAGTGATAGTAATCTTGAGTTTGAAGTTGAAAGTAACGAGGATGACGGACCTGTCTACGATGCCGCGAAAACAGGGCTGGAGTTATTACTATATATAATAAAAATGACTCATAATAAAAATAGCAAATTTAGTGGTTTTACTAGACCTTTTGATTTTTCAAAAGAGATTGGTAGATTACCATATACTACTGTAGAAAACGGTAAAGAACATCTAAACTCTAGAAGGCTTAAGTCTTTTCTAAATGAGTATCAACGTTA
>NZ_JBQSVH010000047.1:0-805 GCF_052376135.1 Psychrobacter sp. AOP7-C1-14
AAAAACGAGCAGCTGGGGTTTGATTTTGAGGAAGAAATTGAGATGGGTGAGTTGTTTTGAGAAGTAATTAAGGATATTAAAAACGCCGATACTATCCTCAGAATGCTTTAAGTTTCGCTAAAATATAAGTTTGATAAACTAACAATAAAAACAATAACTAAGTCAATACCTGTATTATACCTATTAGCTCGACATTCACTTTATTAAGTTGTTGTAGTTTTCCACAACTTAGGGTCAGTACTGAAACCCAGCGCTTTAACTTTTTGTAGTTCACTAAAGTTAGAAGGAAGCTTTTCGAACACTTCAGCTAAAGTATCGTTGAATGCTTTTAACTCAAAATTTGTTTTAATGCCTTCTTGCCAATTATTCCAAGTCTTCTTACTAACTCGGTTAGACATACGTAAATAGATTTGTTCGTTGCATAAGTCCATATAATTATATATTTCGTTATGAACAGCACTTGCTTCAGTTGAAGGGACTTCTTCACCAATCAAAGCCTTATAAGGTATACGCTGAATTATATCTCGATATTCTTTGTTGATTGAATCTTCGAATAATACTCTCTGTTGTATGTTACTTCGCTTTATTTGATAAGCAGCAACACCTACACCAAAGACAGTGGCGTACGGAACCAAAACATTCAGAACTTCGATAATAACAGTTATCAAGTTAATAATAATTGACTCCTAGAAATAAGAATAGGCATATTATAAATAAAATTGGTCGCTATCGTAATGACTCATCATTTAAAGACTAACAAACTATAAAGCTAATAATATGACAGACAAGCCTAGTCGACCATTTC
>NZ_JBQSVH010000048.1:0-724 GCF_052376135.1 Psychrobacter sp. AOP7-C1-14
CGTCACCAGCATTAACGCCGTTGGTTGCATTATTTGGGTCGGTCACGTCACCGCCACTTGCTACATTGGTAATGACAGTTCCGCCTGCATTGAAGCCAGCTGCGGTCACACTTGGACCTATCTGTGCATCATTTGTGTCAGTGAAGCTGACACCTGCTTGGTTCACAATAGTACTGTTACCAGCAGCATCTGTTGCAACTAACCCTTCTGCGCCATACTCACTGGTGTTAGTACCGTCAGTTACGTTAGTACCTGTTGCTGAGGTAGTGGTGACGTTACCTGAATCATCAAATATTACATTACCTTCTGCACCGCTCAAGTTGACATTACCTGAATCGTCGAATATCGCATTACCGATGGCACCGCTTGCATTAAAGTTACCGGCATCATCGAAGATGACATTACCTATCGCAGCACTCGCATTAGTATTGCCTGAGTCATCCGTCAAGACTGTGCTAGCAGCACCATAGTTACCAGTATTGCCATTACCATCTGTGACATTGGTGCCTGTACCTGTGATGGTAGTCACATCAGTACCACTGGTAATAGTGTTACCAAGTGCGGTACTGTTGTTGGTGTTCACACCATCTGTCAGGCTTGCACCTGTGAGACCATAATCTGCGGTGTTAGTACCGTCAGTGACATTAGTACCTGCAGTGGTGATGGTGGTTTTAATCGCTGTATTAGTGCTATCAGTAATGGTTACGCCAGTGTTGTTAGTCAC
>NZ_JBQSVH010000049.1:0-650 GCF_052376135.1 Psychrobacter sp. AOP7-C1-14
AAAAGAGCTGCTTGGCATGTGGCTATCAGAGAACGAGGGCGCTAAATTCTGGCTTGGTGTTCTCACTGAGCTACAAAACCGCGGGGTTCAAGATATTCTTATTGCCTGTGTCGATGGTTTAAAAGGCTTCCCTGATGCCATCAATACGGTCTACCCTAACGCTCAGGTTCAGCTGTGTATCGTGCATATGGTGCGCTATTCGATGAAGTTCGTACCTTGGACGGACAAGAAGGCCGTAGCAGCTGATTTAAAGGCCATCTACGGTGCTGATACGCTTGAGATGGCAGAGGCCAACCTTGAGCACTTTGATGAAGTATGGGGTAAAGAGTACCCGCATGTCATCAAGTCTTGGCGCAATAACTGGGAGGGCTTAACGGTGTTCTTTGGTTATCCTAAAGACATCAGAAGAGCGATTTATACCACCAATGCGATAGAGTCGCTAAACAGTGTGATTCGAACGGCGGTGAATAAGCGTAAGGTGTTTCCCTCTGATCAGGCAGCATTCAAGGTAGTATATCTGGCAACCCAGCAGGCCTCTAAAAAGTGGTCGATGCCAATCCGTAACTGGACGTCTGCTTTAAATCGCTTTATGATTATGTTTGATGACCGTATCAGCAAGCATTTAATCTAAACGGCAGTTACACAGAATT
>NZ_JBQSVH010000050.1:0-634 GCF_052376135.1 Psychrobacter sp. AOP7-C1-14
TTACCATCAAGAGCAACGCCTAAGGCCAGATAGATAGCTTTGTTGATGATCTGCTTGTCCTGACGAACTTTGACGACAATGCAGTCTAAGTAGACGATAGGATAGACGCTGCTCAGTGGCCGGTTCTGCCAAGCGGTGATGTCATCCAAGATGTTGTCAGTGACTCTGGAAACCAAGCTGCTTGAGATGTCGACGTCGTAGATGTCCTTGATGGTTTCGACAATCTCAGTAGTGGTTTGACCTTTGGCGTAAAAGCTGATGATTTTGTCATCAAGACCTGAAATACGGGTTTGATGCTTACTGACAAGTACAGGCTCAAAGCTGCTATCACGGTCTCTTGGGGTGGAGATCTCAAGCTCGCCTGTGTCGCTACGGACTCTCTTTTTAGTGTGCCCATTGCGCTTATTAGGCCTGTCTGCCTTTTCATGCTTGGGGTAGCCGAGATGCTCTTCCATTTCTGCTTCTAAGGCAGTGTCGATGAAGGACTGCATGAGCTGCTTTTGAAAGTCTTTGATGTCATCGAAGCTTTTCATGCTGCTGGCCATTTGCTCAGCCAGTTTCTTGATGTCAGATTGAGTAGTCATTGCTTATTCTCCTGTTAGTGGATTATAAGCAGTTACACAGAGTTTGGGAA
>NZ_JBQSVH010000051.1:0-561 GCF_052376135.1 Psychrobacter sp. AOP7-C1-14
TCGATCGCTAAACTACAAACACTCAATGTGCTTGTATATCCAAAGATCATTAGTCTGTTTGATATTTATACCTGCCATATCAGACCACTTCTGAATAGCCAGACTATCGAACTTGAGCAAAGTAATGCTTGCTCAAGACTTACCTGCTTTATAAAAGAGAAGGAAAAGTGGTTCTTGCTCAATAACTTTGAGCTATTTCATATAGCAAAAAGCCCTTATATTGATTTTGATGTATTAAAAAAAGAAGTAGCCGTGAAATATACATCAAAGAATCAGTTTAATTTCGACATCAGTTTTTACGAGCTTATTGATCTCATCGAAAAATACAATAAAAAAATAGATATCAAGATCATTTACACACAGCTAAACGATATTTTGGATCAAGAGATAAACCAAAAATTATTTGGCAAAAATATTTTTGCTATTACTACATTTTGTCAGCTTATAAAGATAAATGAACAAACTTATTACAAGCGACCTTCTGAGGGTGTTTTATGACTGAGAATGCTGAGAATGCTGAGAATGCTGAGAATGCTGAGAATGCTGAGAATGCTGAGAATG
>NZ_JBQSVH010000052.1:0-539 GCF_052376135.1 Psychrobacter sp. AOP7-C1-14
CCCAAGGCGTCCTAAGCTATACCAATGCATTAGGGGATAGTGTGCCTGTCGCTGCGGGTACCCCGTTGAGTGCTGCTGAGGCAGCCAGCGTGCGGTTCACTCCAACAGAGAACTTCAATGGGGCGGTAGATGCCATTGACTTTATCGCCACTGACAACGATGGCCTGGACTCAGCGCCTGCCACCGTGACCTTACGTGTGACGGATGTTAATACGCCGCCAACGGCTAACGACCAAAGTCTGAGCACCGATGAAGACACGGCAGTGACGGTGTCGCTTGTTGGTAATGACATCGATGGTAGCGTGGTGAGTGTCACGGTATTGCAAGTGCCGCCTGCCAACCAAGGGGTGCTGACCTATGAAGATGATGGACAAACCGTTGAACTGACACCAGGCACCGTATTAACCGCTGCTCAAGCCACAAGCATTGTGTTCACTCCTGCATCAAACTTTAACGGACGCGTCAGCAACCTCCAGTTCAGCACCACCGATGATGATGGTGCGACATCAACACCTGCCACCGTTGAGATTACGGTTACT
>NZ_JBQSVH010000053.1:0-537 GCF_052376135.1 Psychrobacter sp. AOP7-C1-14
CACTACAGCTAACTTCAATGATGTAGGCAGTGCACTTGGTAATCTTGATGGCCGTACAAAAGACAACACCACTGCGATCAGTCAAGGCATCAAATTTAATGTTGACGGTGGCGAGCGAACCTACGCATTGGGTGAGACGATTGGATTGACCACAGACAGTAACCTCATTACCACACCAACAACCGATGGTATTAACGTTGCTGTCAATTCTAATCTTGATTTGGGAGCAGCAGGTGTCGTTACTACTGGTAATACAGTGACAAACAATGCTGGCGTTACTATTCTTAATGGTACTAATCAGACTGTTACTCTAAGTGGTAGTGGCTTAAATAATGGTGCTAATACCATTACTAATGTGGCTGATGGTCTTGCATCAGACGATGCCGCTACCTTCGGTCAATTAACAGCTGTTGATGATAAAGTGGACGTTTCAGGTACAAGCACAGCTGCGAATCTAGGTGGCAATGCTGCTTACAACGCAGCTGATGGTAGTGTTAGTGCCCCGACTTACATCTTAGATGATGGCAATAACGCAGG
>NZ_JBQSVH010000054.1:0-355 GCF_052376135.1 Psychrobacter sp. AOP7-C1-14
GACCTTGTACTTGATAGTGTTATTACTGGCAACACCGTTACCAATAATACTGGTGTTCGAATTGATGACGGTACCAATGTAACTGCAGTCACATTAGCAGGCACTAACGTTACTGACGGTACTAATACTAGTGATTATGGCGCAGAAGGGTTTACAGCAACTGATACTGCGGGTAACAACGGTATATCAGTCAATAAAGGCGGCATCAGCTTCATTGATGGCGGAGGTGCACAGACAGGTCCAAGTGTGACCGCAGCTGGCTTTAATGCAGGCGGAACTGTCATTACCAATGTAGCAAGTGGCGGTGACGTGACCGACCCAAATAATGCAACCAACGGCGTTAATGCTGGTGACA
>NZ_JBQSVH010000055.1:0-350 GCF_052376135.1 Psychrobacter sp. AOP7-C1-14
CCTGCGTTATTGCCATCATCTAAGATGTAAGTCGGGGCACTAACACTACCATCAGCTGCGTTATAAGCAGCATTGCCACCTAGATTCACAGCTGTGCTTGTACCTGAAACGTCCACTTTATCATCAACAGCTGTTAATTGACCGAAGGTAGCGACATCGTCTGATGCAAGACCATCAGCCACATTAGTGATTGTGTTGCCACCATTGTTAAGTCCGGTTCTACCAAGAGTAACGGTGTCGACTGGACCATTCAAGATAGTTATTTCGGAATTGCCGTTCATAGTTATCCCGGCAGCATTTGTCACTGTATTACCAGTAGTAACGCTACCAGTAGGTCCTAGATTAAGATT
>NZ_JBQSVH010000056.1:0-272 GCF_052376135.1 Psychrobacter sp. AOP7-C1-14
CAAGTTAACTGGGTTAGTTATATGTAATCTACATATAAGTTGTCCTGTCCGTCTTGATGAGGGCGTATTATAGACGCTTTATTTATTTAGTCAAGAAGTATTTTTTATTTAATTCAAATAATTTATATCATTCAAACTAACCATCTACTTCCCTTTCGACTGGGTGGCATTATACGCTTGTTTGATTCTAGGTCAAGGTGAATTGACCTTTTTCTATGATTATTTTACTAAGTTAAGTTTTAGGCTTTAGATCAGTGAGTCTCGGTGTTTTT
>NZ_JBQSVH010000057.1:0-230 GCF_052376135.1 Psychrobacter sp. AOP7-C1-14
TAAATACAGCAATTGAAGGTGTCACCGCAGCCGGTCTAAACTTTGTAGGCGATGATGGCACTGTCATTGACCGTGACTTAGGACAAACCTTAAGCGTTACAGGCAGTGCAACTGGCAACTTAACCACTGGTAATATTGGTGTGGTTGCTGATGGTACAGACGGCCTAAGCGTACAACTTGCTGAAGACATTGATCTTGGCGCTGATGGTAGCGTTACGACTGGTAACACC
>NZ_JBQSVH010000058.1:0-219 GCF_052376135.1 Psychrobacter sp. AOP7-C1-14
AGAGCTTGCCAGGCAACGAAGACAAAACGGAAGCTGAGTTTATTCAGGCGATCACAGGACCACAAGGGGTAGCTGGTGCAACAGGCGCTAATGGCGCGTCTGCCTTTGAAGTTTGGAAAGCCCTACAAGGGAATGACAACTTAACCGAACAAGACTTTATCAATGACATCACTGGTGCTGATGGTGACGATGGACAATCTGCCTTTGAGATTTGGAAAG